>CAZKDZ010000020.1:0-35580 GCA_964551635.1 uncultured bacterium
TGAGTTCCCGTGCGCGAGCGAAAAAGTGGCGGTTAAGGCGGGAAAATCCGCCCTTATTTGTGTATACGGGTGGATTTGACTAACGCCGACCGGCGCTTTTGCAGCCGCGCGAAGACCGCTGGGAATTTTAAGACAGCTTCTAAGGAGGGAGAATAGACGCTTATGGCACTTGTACCCATGGTATTGGAGAAGACGGGGCTCGGCGAACGGTCCTACGACATCTTCTCCCGTCTCTTGCGGGACAATATTATCTTCATCGGGTTTCCAATTAACGATACCATCGCAAACCTGGTGATCGCGCAGATGCTGTTCTGCAGTTCGGAATCGCCGGAAAAGACCATTCGGTTGTACATCAATTCGCCGGGCGGCAGCATAACGGCCGGGCTGGCGATTTACGATACCATGCAGTACGTGCCCAACGAGGTTGAAACCGTGTGCGTCGGCCAGGCATTCAGCATCGCCGCCGTGCTTCTTGCCGGAGGCACCAGGGGGCAGCGTCGCGCCCTCCCGAATTCCAGGATCCTGGTCCATCAGCCCATGGGCGGCGCGGGCGGCCAGGCTTCGGACGTGGAACGCCACGCCAGGGAGATCCTCCAGTGGCGGGACAGACTCAACGAGATCCTGGCGGAAAAGACCGGGCAGCCGATCGAGAGGGTCGCCAAGGATGCCGACCGGGATTTCTTCATGTCCGCCGCCGAGGCCACGGATTACGGTGTGATCGATGAGGTGCTGGCGCCGAGCAAGGAAGACAGTCTCGTAATCGAGGACGATGAGTAACCCCCTCCGGCGCGGCGGCGAACGCGTCGAATCATCCCGGCCCGGGAAAGACGGGTGACTTATGAAACGGCGGTCTTCAAGGACCGAGGTGCAATGCTCTTTCTGCGGCAAGGGCAACGACCAGGTCGACAAGATCATTACGGGGACTTCGGTGCACATATGCAGCGACTGCGTCAAGCTGTGCAACGAAGTGCTTCAGGAAGACGCCAGGCAGAAGCCGGTAACGTCCCGGCAGAAGTTGCCCAAGCCGGCGACGATCAAAACGCGGCTCGACGATTATGTGATCGGGCAGGAGGCGGCCAAGCGCACGCTTTCCGTCGCGGTGTACAATCACTACAAGCGGATCCGATCCCGCGTCATCACGGACGATGTTGAGCTTGAAAAGAGCAACATACTGCTGGTGGGGCCCACGGGAACCGGGAAAACCCTCCTTGCCCAGACGCTCGCGCGCATCCTGGACGTCCCCTTCTCCATCGCGGACGCAACCATTCTCACGGAAGCCGGATACGTGGGCGAAGACGTTGAGAATATCCTGGTCCGCCTGTTGCAGGCGGCCGACTACGACGTGGCCCAGGCGGAGATGGGCATTCTCTACCTGGACGAGGTCGACAAGATTTCGAGGAAGTCGGCGAATCCATCGATTACCCGCGACGTTTCCGGGGAAGGCGTGCAGCAGGCCCTGTTGAAGATCCTCGAGGGCACCGTCGCCAGCATACCGCCGAAGGGAGGACGGAAACATCCCGAGCAGCCCCTGATCCAGGTGAATACGCGGAATATTCTGTTCATATGCGGCGGCGCGTTCGACGGCCTGGAGGAGATTATCAGCAACCGGATCGGTGAAAAGACCATCGGTTTCGGCGCGAAGGACAGCCCCGGAGAAAAACGGAACGCGGGCGCGTTCTTTGCCGACGTGGAGCCGGAGGACCTCATCAGGTACGGCCTGATTCCCGAACTGGTCGGCAGGCTGCCCATCACGTGTTCCCTGAGCGATCTCGATGAGGAGGCTTTGTACAAGATTCTGACCGAGCCGAAGAATGCGATCACCAAGCAATACCAGAAACTGTTCGAAATGGATGGCGCAGATCTCGAATTCGAAGACGGCGCCCTGAACGAGGTGGTGCGGCGAACCGTGCAGAAGGGAACGGGCGCCAGAGGGTTGCGATCGGTTCTGGAGGATATCATGATCGATCTGATGTACGACCTCCCTTCCTCCCCGGATCGCAAGCGGGTTACGGTCACGAAGGAAATGGTGGCCGGCAGGTCCAAACCCCGGCTTCACATCGAAGAGAAAAAGAGCGCATAGGTTCGGCTCCATCGTTTCCTGCGCCTTTGGAACCGGGGTTTATCGCCCCGGTTTTCTATGTGTCCGGCAATGAACACGTCCCCGGATACCCGTTATGCAGATCCGCTCCGCCGATTTTGTTACCAGTGTCGCCCGTCCGGACCGGCTTCCGATGGAAGGACTTCCGGAAATCGCCTTTGCCGGCCGTTCGAACGTGGGGAAATCCTCCCTGCTCAACCGGCTGCTGAACCGCCGGCAACTCGCGGGTACCAGCAAGACGCCGGGCAAGACGCGCACCCTTAACTACTACCGCGTCAACGGGGCGCTGCATTTCGTGGATCTGCCCGGTTATGGTTACGCAAAGCGGGGGCTGCAGGAGCGCCGGCAGTGGGCAGAACTGATCAATGGCTATCTGGATACGCGGACCTCATTGCGCGGCATTTTGCATCTCATGGATGCCCGGCACGATCCGACGGCCGGCGACGTGGAGCTGGCGACCTGGCTCATGCAATTCGACCGTCCGTTTCTGGTGGTTGCCACCAAGGCAGACAAGCTTCCGGGAAGTCGGCGGAAGTCGCGGCTGGACCGGACGCGGGACCTGCTTTCCGGGGTGGGCGAATTCGACCTCGTACCGTTTTCGGCGGTATCCGGTCTGGGCAGGCTGGCTGTCTGGAGGTGGATCCGGGATGTCGTTGAAGAATAGTCCGGCGTTTGTGGAGAACCACGGTTCGCCCGACGGTCTGAGGCGGCAGCGGCTCTTTACACCCGGTCCCACGCCCATTCCTGAAAGAGTCCAGGCCGCGATGGCCGGAACTCCGGTCTATCACCGCGGTCCTGAATTTCCCGAGTTGCTTCGAAATGCCGTCCAGGGGCTTCAGGAGGTCTTTCCCACGTCTTATGACGTATTCCTGTTGTCCTGCTCGGGTACGGGCGTGATGGAGGCCGCGGTCGCCAACACCCTCTGCGCCGGAGACCGGGCCCTGGTTGTGCATGCGGGTCAGTTCGGCGCACGGTGGACGGGCCTATGCCGCGCTTACGGGGTCGAGGTCATTGAACGTGCGTTTCCCTGGGGCGAGGCGGTGGATCCGCGGGTCGTGGCCGAGGCGCTTCGGGACGACCCCGCCTTACGGGTCGTGTTCGCCACACACAGCGAGACCTCGACAGGCGTTTTGCACGACGTCGCCTCGATTGGCGAGACGGTAGGGAAAACGGATGCGCTGTTCGTCGTGGACGGCGTCTCCAGCGTAGCGGCTCACCCGCTGCCGCTTGAGGCGTGGAACGTGGACCTGGCGGTGACGGCATCCCAAAAGGGGCTGATGCTGCCTCCGGGTATGGGTATGGCGGCGGTGGGGCCGCGGGTATGGAAGGCGCACGGGCGGTCCCGGCTTCCGAAGTACTATTGGGATCTGGATGGTTACAGGAGGTCGATGGCAGAGGGCAGGGCGCCGGCCACGCTGCCGGTTACGCTGCTTTCGGGGCTTCGGGTCGCGCTGCAGATGCTCCGGGAGGAGGGAATCCCGCGGGTCTGGGAACGACATGCCCGGCATGCCCGGGCGGTGCGAAAGTCCGCGGCGGCGCTGGGACTGACCTGTTTCGCGCGGCGGCCTTCGAACGCGCTGACCGCGATTCTACTGCCCGGAAGCGTGGACGGCCTCGCGCTGATGGAAACGATGCGGCGCGAGCGCGGCGTGGTGGTCGGCGGCGGGCTGGGCGAGTACAGGGGCCGTATGGTGCGGATTTCCAACCTGGGGCACGTGGACGATGCCGGAATTCTGGAGGCTGTCGGTGCGTTGGAAGTCGGCCTCCGGGAGACCGGATGGGAATTCGAAGCCGAAGCGGGCGTGAAGGCCGCCCAGCGCGCGCTGACGGCTGAGAGCTGACAGCTTTCTTGATAACTATGAAGCGGGTTTTAATCGCAGATAAGTTGTCCCGCGGCTGGCAGAGCGTGTTCGCGGAGGCGCCGGATGTCCGGGTGGACGTCCGGACGGGCCTCTCGCCGGAGGTGCTGACCCGTGAAATCGGCGCCTACGACGGGATGATCATTCGAAGCGAAACGCATGTGACCCGGGAGATACTGGCAGCGGCGCACCGGCTCCGCGTGATCGGACGCGCCGGCGTCGGCGTGGACAATATCGATATCGGCGCAGCCACGGAGCGGGGCGTGGTGGTGGTACATTCGCCCGGCGGAAACACCATTGCCACGGCCGAGCATACCGTGGGGATGCTGCTTGCGCTCAGCCGCAACATTCCCCAGGCAACGGCCTCTTTGAAACGCGGCGCGTGGGAAAGAAAGTCCTATACGGGCGTGGAGTTGAACGGAAAGTCGCTGGGTATTATCGGCGTGGGCCGGGTGGGACAGCACGTCGCCCGCCTGGCGAGGGCTCTGGGGATGTCGGTACTGGGTAACGACCCGTTCCTTTCCGAAGAGATGGCCGCCAGATATCAGGTGAAGCTGACGCCCCTGGAAGAAATATACGCGACGTCGGATTACATCACGCTTCATACGCCGCTGCTGGAGGCCACGCGCCATCTGATCTCGGCGGCCTCACTGGAGAAATGCAAATCCGGCGTGCGTATTCTCAACTGTGCGCGGGGCGGGCTGGTCGACGAGACGGCGCTTTTGCATGCAATCGAGGAAGGGCGGGTGGCCGGAGCCGCGCTCGACGTGTACGAGGAGGAACCCCCGCCGAAGGACCATCCGCTTCTCCGGCGTCGCGAGGTGATCTGCACGCCGCATCTGGCCGCTTCAACCACGGAGGCGCAGGACCGCGTGGCGCGCCAGATCGCACAGGACGTCTGGGAGGTCCTGAAGGACAGGCCGGCCCACCGGGCGGTCAATATGCCTTCGGTGGACCCTTCGCTTTACGAGGACGTCCGTCCGTACCTTCTGCTGGCCGAGAAGGTGGGCGCGTTGCAGGCCCGGTTGAGCCGGGGCAGCCTTCGGCGAATCGCCATCGAGTACCACGGAGACATCCTGAAATTCGCAACTTCGCCGATGACGGCGGCGGTTTTGAAGGGGGCCATTACGAATCTCACCGATGAACTCGTGACGTACGTGAACGCCCCTCTATTCGCCCAGAAACGAGGCGTCAAGATCGACGAGACGCGGAGCAGCGCCCACAAGGACTATACGAATCTGATGACGGTGGATTACGAAACGACGGCGGGAAGGACCTCGATATCGGCCACCGTCTTCGGCAGCAGCGACGCGCGGGTGGTGCGTATCGACCGGTTCGAAGTGAAGGCCAGACTGGAAGGCGACGTGCTGATCTGCTGCAACCGCGACGTTCCGGGCGTGGTCGGCTGGATCGGCACGCTCCTGGCCGAAGAGGAACTCAATATCGCCGATATGGCGCTGGGGCGGGACAGCCGGGGCGGGCAGGCCATCATGATGATCAGCCTGGATTCGCCCGCGCCGGAGGACGTGCTGAAGCGTATCGCCCAGGCGCCGGAGTTTCTCTGGGTCAGGCAGGCGAAATTTTAAAAGCGGGGAGACGGACCTACCCCCTAGCCCCCTTCCTGAAGGAAGGGGGAACGGTAACGGGTGAATGTACCGGACTTACAGACTTTCCGGGACGGCGATTTTCTTTCAATGAGAGTCTCTATAGAAGGCCAGCGAGTCGACGTCCGGCCTTTCTCCCTCTTTCCTTTAGGAGAGAGGGTCGGGGAGAGAGGTCTGCGGGGCCGGGGAGAGAGGTCTGGGCGGTGGGTAGCGGCATATCTTTGTCATGTTTTTCGTCTTTAGCTGACAGCTGACGGCTGATAGCTGTCTTTTTCGGGAGATAGACCATGTCCGTGCGCATTGTGCTCGGGGCCCAGTGGGGAGATGAAGGCAAGGCCAAGGTGGTGGACTATATGACGGCGGACTCGGACGTCGTGGTGCGTTTCCAGGGAGGCGCCAACGCGGGGCACACCATCAAGGCGGGGGATCTGGAGTTCGTGTTTCACCTCATTCCCGCGGGGATCGTGCATTCCGACAAGACGTGCGTGATCGGCAACGGCGTGGTGATGGATCCGGAGGCGCTGTTCCTCGAGGTGGAGGAACTGGAGTCGAAGGGCGTGTCCATCGAGAACCGGCTTTATGTCAGTCCGAATACCCATCTGGTCATGCCGTATCACAAACAGATTGAGCAGGCCAGCGAGGAAAGGGACGGGGCGGGTGCGATCGGAACCACGCTGCGAGGCATCGGACCGTGTTACCAGGACAAGGTCAACCGCTCTTCCGGCATTCGCGTGGGAGACCTGTACGACACGGACGCACTGCCTTCCAAAGTACGGGAAAACGTCCGCCAGAAGAACGAGATACTCGAAAACGTATACGGTCGGGACGGACTGGATGCCACGCCGATCATCGAGGCCTATCTGGCGTACGGAGAACGCCTTGCGCCGTTCGTCACCGATACCTCTGTGTACCTGAACGATATGATCGACGCGGGCAAGGACGTCCTGTTCGAGGGCTCGCAGGGCACGCTGCTGGATATCGATCACGGGACGTATCCTTTTGTGACGTCTTCGAACACGACGGCGGGCGGCGCATGTACGGGCGCCGGCATCGGGCCCACCCGGGTTTCCGAGGTCATCGGCGTGGTCAAGGCGTATACCACGCGTGTGGGCAACGGGCCGTTTCCCACGGAACTGACCGGCGCCATGGGCGACCGGATCCGGGAAATCGGACACGAATACGGGGCGACCACCGGTCGGCCGAGGCGGTGCGGATGGCTGGATGCCGTAATTCTCCGGTTTGCCGCGAGGGTGAATGGACTGTCCGGTATCGCGGTGACACGGCTGGACATCCTGGATCCGCTGGACGAAATCCGGATCTGTACGCATTATACGCGCCGCGGGAAGCGGCTGGAACACTTCCCGAGCGACGTGAAGGTGCTGGCGGAATGTGAGCCCGTGTACGAATCGATGGCGGGTTGGCGGTCCTCCACCAGCGATGCAAGGCGATTGGAGGAACTTCCTGATAACGCCAGGCGGTACCTGGACCGAATTCAGGAGTTGAGCCGCACGCCGATTGCCATGGTTTCCGTGGGACCGGACCGCAAGGAGACGATCGTCGTGGATTGAACGGCAGTAAATGTCGCCGGCTTCAAACTCTGAGGATATGTGTTGATCGCCAGGGTAAGTTTGGTATATTTCCACCAAATGTAGCCGATTTCGAAAAGGGATACCGGATGAACGCCGTTTTCATCGACAGGGAAGCGTTGATCGCCAGGGCGAAGTCGTCAGGGAATCTCGCAGGAGAGGACCTCACGGGGATTGACTTCGAAGGAGAGGACCTCTCCGGCGTGGATTTCTCAGGCGCGAAGCTGGACAACGCCGGGTTCAGAAATGCAACGCTCCTGGAGACCAGGTTTCACAACGCGAGCATGAAGGGCGCCGACCTGAGTGGCGCAAGGATGAACCGCGTGTATCTGGTCGCCGCGGACCTGCTGGGCGCAAATCTCGAAGGCGCGGTGATGGACGATGCATTTCTGTCGGGCGCGGTACTCGGGGGTGCGAATTTCAAGGGCGCGAGTCTGAAGCGCGCACGCCTGGGCGTGGTGCACGCGTCGTTTCCGAATCCTTCGGGGCGGCCGACGAGTTTCAGGAACGCCAACCTCGAAGCGGCGGTTGTGGGCGCGACTGACTTCAGGGGAACGGATCTGCGCGGCGCCAACCTGCATGGCGCATTCCTGTACGAGGCGCAACTGCGCGGGGCGATTGTGGATAAGAAACAGTATGAAACAGCGGTTACGAGGGTGGAATCGTACTGAGAAGCTGATTCGAACGCGCGAATGAGGAAGTGGCTATTCCCATGGTGGGCGCTGCGACCGACAGATTGGGCAGGCCGCTCAGGGATCTTCGGATTTCGGTTACGGACCGCTGCAATTTCCGGTGTCCGTACTGTATGCCGGCCGAGGTCTTCGGGGAGAATTACACGTTCCTGCCCAGGGCCGAAATACTGACGTTCGAGGAAATCGAACGACTGACGCGTCTATTCGTGGGCCTGGGGGTGCGCAAAGTCCGGGTCACCGGCGGTGAGCCGCTGCTCCGGCGGGAACTTCCGGCGCTGATCAGGAGGCTGGCGGCGATCGACGGCGTGGAAGACCTCACGCTCACAACCAACGGCTATCTGCTGCCGCGGATGGCCGGGGAACTCAAGGATGCGGGTCTTCACAGGGTAACCGTAAGTCTGGATTCCCTGGACGAGGACGTGTTCAAACTGTTGAACGGGCGAGGTTATCAGGTCTCTCAGGTACTGAAGGGAATCCGGGCGGCGGAAGCTGCGGGGTTTACCCGGCTCAAGATCAACGCGGTGGTTCAACGCGGGGTGAACGACCATACCGTCGTGGATCTCGCCAGGCATTTTCACGGAACGGGGCATATCGTCCGCTTTATCGAGTATATGGACGTGGGCAACCGCAATGGCTGGCGGCTGGATCAGGTGGTCCCCGCCACGGAGATCGTAAAGCGAATCCATGAGGAAATGCCGGTGACCGCCGTGGCGCCGAACTACCCGGGCGAGGTCGCGCGGCGGTATCGATACATGGACGGAAGCGGGGAGATCGGCGTGATCGCTTCCGTTACCCAACCGTTCTGCGGCGACTGCACGCGGGCGAGGCTTTCCACGGACGGAAAGGTGTTTACCTGCCTGTTTGCAGGTACCGGCGTGGATCTCAGGGGTCCCCTCCGCGACGGGGCCGCGGATGAGGATCTTCTGGAGACGATCTCGGAAATCTGGGAGGGCCGCGAGGACCGTTATTCCGAGTTGAGGACGGCCGAGACCGCGGAAATGCCGTCGTTTTCCAAGGTGGAAATGTATCAGATCGGGGGATAGTGTTCTGTCCCGAAGAGTGGTTGCCTGAATTCGGCCGACGAGGAAACGAGAGACGTTTGTCTCTCGTTTTTGATTGACGGTATTCCCATTTTCTTCATTAATTACTATATTGTTGATCTAAATACTCAAGTATATCAGCGAAGGCCCAATTTACCGGATCGTGACGACCCTGGTTTCCGGATAATTTCGTTGACTTCACGGGGTGAGTACAATAGATTACCCGCCTGAACGACGCGTTCGCCCCGCAATCGGGATACAGGAGGCGCTGCCATGTCTGAATCTGCAACCTGGAAGGAATTTCTCGCGGATCGCATACCCGACGAACTGGGCCGGGAAGTCGATATTTTCGCCACCCAGATCGAGCTGCGGAAACAGGACAAGATTGACGATACCGTATTCGCCGAGACCCGCCTGCGCAGGGGGGTCTACGGGCAGCGCTACGACAACGGAAAACGGTTCGACGGGAGCAATACGCAGCTTCTGGATTTCCCGAGCGGAGACCTGGTGAAGGGGCCGGATACCGTTTGGGACGCGCCGGGGATGCAGCGGATCAAGATTCCGTTCGGAGGTCTGACCGCGGACCAGTTGGACGTGCTGGGCGATCTCGCGGAGGAATATTCGGATTGCATCCTGCACATAACCACGCGCCAGGACGTCCAGCTGCATTACGTGCATATCGACGATACGCCGGACCTGATGTACCGCCTGGCGTCAGTGGGCATCACAACCCGCGAAGCCTGCGGCAACACGGTGCGAAACGTGACGGCCTGTCCCCTTTCGGGGGTGTGCCGGACGGAGACATTCGACGTAACGCCATACGCAAGGGCGTGTTCCAGGTTCCTGCTGGGTCACCAGGACGCGCAGGACTTCGGCCGGAAGTTCAAGATCGCTTTTTCCGGATGCGAACACGAGGCCTGCGGGCTTGCCAATATGCACGATATCGGCGCTGTCGCGGTTACGAAGACCGTGGACGGCAGGGAGAAACGCGGGTTCAGGTTCTATGTTGGCGGGGGGTTGGGCGCGGTGCCGCACCAGGCGAAGCTGCTCGAGGAATTCCTTCCGGAAGAGGAGCTTCTGCCGGTGTCGCAGGCAATCTCCCGGGTATTTGCCCGCCTCGGCGAGAAGCGAAACCGGGCGCGGGCCCGGCTCAAGTTTCTGATCGCCAGATTGGGCATGGAGGAGTTCAAGCGCCTCGTGGACGAGGAACGGACGGTGATGCCCGACGACCCCGAGTGGACGACGTTCCTTTCGGACCTCCATGCCTACGACGAAAAGCCGCTGAAGATCGCACAGCCGCTGAACGGCGCCGCGGTCGCCGACGGCTTCGAGGAATGGGCGCGTACCAACGTATACCGCCAGCGCCAGGACGGCTACGCGGTGGTTACGGTCACGCTGCCTCTCGGCGACCTCACGTCCAATCAGACACGGGCCCTCGCAGATATTTCAAGACGTTTCGTGAACGATACGATCCGCGCCACGGTGGAGCAGAATATCGTACTGCGCTGGGTGAGCGAGGCGGATCTCCCCGAACTCTACAACGCGCTTGCGGAGATCGGATTGAATGAACCCGGCGCGGGGACGATCGTGGACGTGACGGCATGCCCCGGAACGGACACCTGCAAGCTGGGCATCGCGTCGTCCCGCGGGCTGGCCGCCGAAATGCGCGCGCGCCTTTCCGAAAAGGGCCTGGATATGGACGCTGCCGTGGAAGGCCTCCGAATCAAAATCAGCGGCTGCTTCAACTCCTGCGGGCAGCATCACGTCGCGGACCTGGGATTTTATGGGATCAGCCGCAAGGTGGGTGGATACACGGTGCCGCATTTTCAGGTGGTACTCGGCGGCCAGTGGAGCGGCAACGCCGCCTCCTTCGGCCTTGCAATGGGTGCGGTCCCTTCCAAGCGGATCCCCGACGTCGTTGCGCGAATCAGCGAAAGCTACATTCAGGGTCGATCCGGGGACGAGAGCTTTCAGGAGTATATCCGTCGTATCGGCAAGGTGCAGGTGAAACGGATGCTGGACGACCTGACCGATGTGCCGCCCTATGAGATCGACTCCTCCTATTATATGGACTGGGGAGACAGCCGGGTGTTCACAACCGGAGACATGGGGAAGGGCGAGTGCGCGGGCGAGGTGGTGCCGCTGGTACAGTTCGAACTGTCCGGTTGCGAGCGGGAGGCCTTCGAGGCCCAGGTGCTGCTGGAGAGCGGCCAGTACGAAACGGCCTACAAACAGGCGTACAGCGCAATGGTACACGCCGCCAAGGCCCTGGTAAAAACACAGTTCCTGGACGTCCCGGAAGATCCGGATACGATCGTGTCGGAATTCCGCACCAGAATCGTCGACTCGGGCCTGTTGCACGACAATCCGGTAACGCGCGGCAAGTTCGCAAACTATCTCTTCCACGCCCAGAGACGAAACGTCGAGTCCTACAACGAAGACCTGGCGCACCGGTTCATCGAGGAGACGCAGCTCTTCATCGAAGCCGCGTACGCCTGCTACGGTCGGATGAATGTCATCAGCAACTGAGAAATCGGACTGATCGTTCCGGATTTACGCTTTAGATCCTTAGCAGCCCGTTGAAAAAGCCCATCCGGGCTGCGGCCGGCCATTGTGGTCGAAATACGGCGTTGCGCGCCCTCGCCGAATCGCAGGATGGGACTCGGTTGCGCGCCTTGTCTTCGACCACAATGGCTCGGCCTCGCCTGCAGAGCGACTTTACCAACGGACTGCTATGAACGCGTATCGAATTCAGATCAAATTCTACCTCGAGAGCGGTGAAGACGTCGCGCCGGAAACCTGGTTCCGGGTCTTCAACACCTGGATTCCCGAGACCACGGACGAGGTACTCGTCGACGTGGCGGACTACAGCCACGTACACCACGGGCCGGTGACCCTGCTGGTCGGGCACGAGGCGAACTACAGTATCGACCGGACGGACGGGAAGGCCGGCCTCCTGTACGACCGCAAACAACCGTCCGGGGGCAGCTTCGCCCACAGGCTGGAGTCCGCGTTCGTTTCCGCGCTGAAGGCCTGCGGCAGGCTGGAACGGGATTCCCTGTTGGGCGGAGTCGCGAGATTCAGGACGAATGAGGTTCTCATTGCCCTGAACGACAGGTTGCTTGCCCCGAATACGGAAGAAACCCACGCCGCGGTCAGGGAGGGGCTGGACAGAGTGCTCGACAGGCTGTTTCATGGCGCGGACATGACCATCGAGCGCGATCCGGACGCCAAACAGCGATTCACCCTGAAAGTCGAATCTGACAGCGAGGCAGGCGTCGCTGATTTATTGCGGCATCTTAATGGGAATTGATAGCTTGACAAACCGAAAGAAAGTTCTATATTTCGAATGAGATTTACAGGGGATGACGTGGCAGGGAGTTGGACTTCGTGAGCCGTGCCGGAGTCCGTGTCTGTTCGCCGGATTCGGTCTCACGAACCTGCGTCCCAGGATTCAGGATAGAACTTAGCAACGGAAAGGGGTGAAGAGAATGACGTACATTATCGCCGAGCCTTGCATCGACGTCATGGACAGGGCATGTGTGGAGGTCTGCCCGGTCGACTGCATCTACGAGCCCGATGCAACCAATCTGCCGGAGGACGAGCAGCGCCAGATGCTCTACATCCACCCGGATGAGTGCATCGATTGCGGCGCCTGCGAGCCCGAGTGTCCGGTTGAGGCGATTTTTGAGGAAGACGATACACCCGACGAATGGAAGGAATATATCGAAATCAACGCGAAGGCTTTCGAGTAGGGCGTTTCAACCTCTTCGCTCGTGAATACGACGTGGAGAAAATGCCAGGATCGGCCGATCCTGGCATTTTGAATTTGAACAAACCCAAAGGCGTAAGCCGGGAGACGGGAGAGGGTAGAGATCGCATGCCGTATAAGGTTTCTTCTCATGCCGCAGGCGAGTTGGAGGGACATATTGGCACGGGCTTCTTCTACCGTCTCCCCGATTTTCTCACCTCTACCGTCTACCCTCTCACCGCCCTTTAGAGACCTCTCCCCCCGACCCCTCAGAAGCGGGTAGAAGTAAAACGTTAGACGGGAGAGATTGCATGCCTTGTGAGGATTCTTCTCATGCCGCAGGCAAAAAGGAACAAAATATCGGGCAAGGATTTCATCTACCGTCTTCCCTCTACCGTCTTACCGCCTTCAGGCGACCTTTCCCCCAGGGTTTGACCCAAAACGAATTTAACTAAGGAAGGACAAAGGAAGTAATGCAGGCAACCACCAAAAAAGGGCTGTACAGGCCCGAATTCGAGCACGATGCATGCGGCGTGGGTTTTATTGCGGATATCGGAGGCAACCGGAACGGTGAAATCATGCGCCAGGCGGTGCTTGGGCTGGCCAATCTGACCCATCGGGGCGCGATGGACGCGGATGCCAAGACCGGTGACGGCGCCGGCGTGCTTACGCAGATTCCCGGCCGGTTGATCGTGAAAGAGGCGGAACGGCTCGGATATCGCGCGCCTCGCGCCGAAGATCTGGCCATCGGCATGCTGTTCCTGTCTCAGGATACGGTGACCAATGACCGGTACCGAATTATCGTCGACGAAGCGACCGATCACTACGGGCTGACACTGATTGGCTGGCGGACGGTGCCGGTTGACCGCACGGTCCTCGGCGACCGGGCCGCGGAGTTGATGCCGGATATTCAACAGGTGCTTCTCGCCAGAGGACAGCGGATGTCCGATGCGGAATTCGAGCGGGCGCTGTACCTGGTTCGACGGCAGGTGGAAAGATCCGTGCGCCGGCACGGAATAGAGGGCTGCTACATCTGCTCGCTGTCCAACCGGACCATCGTCTACAAGGGGATGATGGTGGCGCCACAGCTTGCGAGGTTTTACAGGGACCTGCAGAATCCCCATTTCGAAACTGCGCTGGCGGTCTTTCACCAGCGCTACAGCACCAACACGCTGCCGGACTGGTTCCTGGCGCAGCCGCTTCGATATCTCGCGCACAACGGCGAAATCAACACCCTTCGGGGCAATGTGAACTGGATGCGCGCGCGCGAGGCGGAACTCGGATCCAGGGGCTGGGGGCGGTATCTGGATCGGATCAAACCCATAATCGACGCGACCGGAAGCGATTCGGCAATGCTCGACAACGTATTCGAGGCGCTGGTGGTGGCAGGGCGGAATCCGATGCACGCGATGATGATGCTGATCCCCGAGGCATATCGGGAGATACCCGATATGCCCGAGGACGTGCGCGGCTTTTACGAGTACAATGATTGTCTGATGGAGCCCTGGGACGGGCCCGCCGCGGTCGCGTTCAGCGACGGCACGGTCGTGGGCGCCACGTTAGACCGAAACGGGTTGCGGCCGGCGCGCTACAAGATTACGGACAACGGACTGATCGTGATGGGCTCCGAAGTCGGGATGCTGGAGATGGACGACCGCCGCGTCGTGGAAAAGGGACGCCTCGGGCCGGGGCAGATGATCGCGGTAGACACCCGACGGGGCGTTTTGATGAAGAACGATGAGATCAAGTCCCATTTTGCAGCCCGTCGACCCTACCGGCGATGGGTGAAGGACAACCTGGTCTGTCTCGAACAATCGGATACCCGTAACGAGCCCATGCCGGTTGGAGAACGAACGGACCTGGCACGGAGGCAGGTGGCGTTCGGATACACCACCGATGAGATCGAGTACGTACTGGTGCCCATGGCGAACGACGGCAAAGAGCCGGTGGGATCCATGGGGGACGATACGCCTCTCGCTATGTTGTCCGGTCGGCCCCAGATTCTATACAATTTCTTTACGCAGCGCTTCGCGCAGGTCACGAATCCCCCAATCGACCCGCTGCGGGAAGAACTGGTGATGTCGCTGGACGTCCTGCTGGGGCGTCGAAGGAATATTTTCAGAGAGAAGGCGGGGAACGCACGTCTCATCCGCATCCCTTCTCCCGTGTTGCTGGATTCTGAATTCCGGCGGCTTTCCAGCTCCGGGTTACCGGGTTTCGAAGCCGAAAAGCTGTCCGCGCTATTCGTTGCTTCCGAAGGGGTCGACGGCCTGCGAAGTGCGTTGGACAGAATGTGCGGCCAGGCGTTACACGCGGTCGAGTCCGGCAAAACCCTGTTGATACTGAGCGATCGAGGGGTGGATTCGAACCACGCGCCCATCCCCATGCTGCTGGCGGTGGGCGCCGTTCATCATCATCTCATCCGGAACGGCAAGCGAATGCAGGCGAGCCTGATCGCGGAGTCGGGCGAGCCCCGGGAAGTGCACCACATCGCCTCGCTGATCGGATACGGCGCCAGCGCGGTAAATCCGTATCTGATTTACGAGAACCTGTACGAGCTCGTCCTGACCGGCGCGCTGGAGGGCGAAATCACCTACGCGAAAGCGCTGGACAACTACAGGAACGCGTTGGAGGCGGGTATCCTGAAGGTAATCTGTAAAATGGGGATATCCACACTCAGCAGCTATTGCGGGGCGCAGATTTTCGACGCCGTCGGCCTGCATCCGGACGTCGTAGACCGGTATTTCCCGGGTACCGTATCCCAGGTTGGCGGAATCGGACTTGCGGAAATTGCCGACGACGCGGCCGAAAGGCACCAGCTCGCGTTCCAGCCTGAGGCGTCACCCGCGATGGCAGACGCGGGCATCTACAGGTTCCGGAGGGACGGTGAGTACCATGCGTTCAATCCTCCCGTCTTCAAGGCGATCCACAGCGTGGCGAAGACCGGAGATTTCCAGGACTTTGAGGCTTACTCCAGACTGGTGGAGCGCCGGCCGGCCGCAACGCTCCGGGATCTGATGACCTTTCGTGAAGCACGCTCCGTCCCCATTGAGGACGTGGAGCCGGCGGAGGCCATCTGCCGTCGCTTCGTGTCCTCGGCAATGTCACACGGGGCGCTGTCGCGCGAGGCGCACGAAACGCTGGCCATCGCACTGAACCGGATCGGCGCGAAGAGTAACAGTGGAGAGGGCGGCGAAGATCCGGCGCGGTATCGACGGATGCCCAACGGTGACTGGCCCAACAGCGCCATCAAGCAGGTGGCCTCCGGCAGATTTGGCGTCACACCCGAGTACCTGGCGTCGGCAAAGGAACTGGAAATCAAGATGGCGCAGGGATCCAAACCGGGCGAAGGAGGGCAGCTTCCAGGGCACAAGGTCTCAGCGGAAATCGCGATGATCCGCCACTCCGTTCCCGGAGTTACGCTGATTTCGCCGCCTCCTCATCACGACATCTACAGTATCGAAGACATTGCGCAGTTGATCTACGACCTGAAACGGGTGAATCCCCGGGCAAAAGTGTGTGTCAAGCTGGTGTCGGTCGCAGGCATCGGCACAATCGCGGCGGGCGTGGTCAAAGGGTTCGCGGACGTGGTCCATATCAGCGGGCACGACGGCGGCACCGGCGCTTCCCCTCTCGGCGCGATCAAACATTCGGGAGGGCCCTGGGAACTGGGCCTGGCGGAGGTGCAGCAGACGCTGGTGATGAACGATCTGCGCGGGCGGGTTTTGCTTCGCGTTGACGGGGGTCTGAAGACGGCCAGAGACGTGGTCGTCGCGGCGGCGCTGGGGGCCGAAGAGTACGGTTTCGGCACGGCGGCGCTTGTCGCAATGGGATGCGTGATGGCCCGGCAGTGCCACCTGAATACCTGTCCGGTTGGCGTAGCCACGCAGAAGCCCGAACTGCGGGGAAAATTCAATGGCACCCCCGAAAACGTCATTCGCTATTTTACCAATCTCGCCGGTGAGGTCCGTGAGGTCATCGCCGGTCTGGGGTATCGGTCTATGGAGAGCCTGATCGGCCGCACGGAAATTCTGGAAGCCAGCGTCGACCCGGGCAAACAACGGTGGCGCGGAATCGACCTGAGCGAACTGCTGGCCGATCCGGACCCGGCAGGCACCCGGCCCCGGCTGCATACCCGCGAACGCAACGACCGGCCCGATGCATCGATCGACGACCTGCTGCTTCAGGACGCAATGGATGCGATCAAGGAAAACAGTTCGATTACGCTGAGTTACGACATTCAGAATACGCGGCGGGCGGTTGGCGCCAAGCTGGCAGGAGAGATCGCGTTTCACTACGGAGACGGCGGCCTCGACAGTACCATCGAATGCCGGTTTCGGGGCAGCGCGGGACAGAGCTTCGGGGCGTTCTGCGTGCGCGGGTTGCGCCTGGTCCTTACCGGTGAGGCCAACGACTACGTAGGCAAGGGCATGCACGGCGGCGAACTCATCGTTCGGCCGCCGGGTGACGCCGCATTCCCGAGCCACAGGAACGCCATCGTCGGCAACACGGTTATGTACGGCGCCACCGGAGGCGTGCTCTACGCGGCGGGCGTTGCGGGCGAGAGATTCTGCGTGCGGAACAGCGGAGGGCGCGCGGTCGTGGAGGGCGTGGGAGACCACGGGTGTGAATACATGACCGACGGGGTGGTGATCGTGCTGGGGAGCACGGGGCGGAACTTCGGCGCTGGGATGACGGGCGGCGTTGCGTACGTGCTGGACGAAGAGGGATCGTTTGAGAACCGATACAACCCGCAGCTTGTCAGCATCCATCGTGTCGACCACGACGACGACGTCGGCCTGCTGAAGAAGATGATCGGTCGTCATCTCGAGAATACCAACAGCCGCCGCGCCAGCGCCATTATCGCCCGATGGGAAAAATTCCGTCCCAAGTTCTGGAAAGTGACCCCCCATACGCCCGACCACGGCGACGAACTGGTCATCCCGGACCGCTACCGGGAAACACACCGGGAGGCCCGCCGGCAGAAAGCGCAGGACCAGCGTGAAGAGCGGCCCGTGGGAAGGAAGGGCGGCGAGCCCGTTCGCGTGCGGACGCGCGCATCCGGCGGAACGAGCGGGGAATAGGTCCGGAAGTCCGCGTCTCATTTGGCGGCTGAATTGAAGAGGAAATGGCCTTATGGTTGATATGACGGGTAAAGTAGCGTTGATAACCGGTTCTTCCCGGGGTATCGGGCGTGGCTGCGCCGTAGAGATGGCCCGCGCTGGCGCCAATATCGCGGTAAATTACCATTCGCATCCCGAAGACGCGGAGAACGTCGCGAACGAGGTGCGTGCAGAGGGTCGTGAGGCGCTGGTCTTGCAGGCCGATGTGTCGGACCGGGGGGCCGTGGACCGGATGGTCGAAGCAACCGCGGACCGGTTTGGAAGGCTCGACGTCGTCGTGGCCAATGCCTATTACAGCAAGCGTGAGCCTTTCCTCGAACTCTCGATACAGGCTGTGCGGCGGACGTGGGAGGTCTGTATGTGGGGCAGCTTCCACACCGCACAGGCCGGCGCCAGGAAGATGGTGGACCAGGGAGACGGCGGAAGCATCCTGTTCATCAGTTCCGTGCTGGCGCACGTACCGATGCCAACGTCCATGCCGTACAATTCGGCCAAGGCGGGCATCAACCAGATGTGCCGCACGATCGCGGCCGAGCTTGCGCCGCATCGAATCCGCGCGAACGTGATCGAACCCGGGTATACGGACACGCCCGGCGAACGGCAATTCGCCACGGACGAGCAGATCATGGAGGCCGCCAGGGGCATGCCATGGGGCAGGCTGGGCACGATCGGGGACCTGGGAAAAGCGGCCACGTTTCTGTGTTCCGACGCAGCGGATTACATTACGGGGACGATTCTGAAAGTGGACGGCGGGTTGTGCCTTAAATAGGCGTCCGGTTTCCGTCCGGCCGCGGTCCGGCAATCCATTCAACGCCGCCGACCGCCACCGGATTCCATAATTCGCGAAGTGAGACATGATGCGAGTCGTTCGAATACTCATCTCTCTGTGCGCGTGCCTTTGGGGCATTTCAATTCCGGCCGCCGACGTGGTCGTGGAGATGCACCAGGAGGAAGAGGTGACTGAGTTGAGGTACCGGGTCGGCGTGATCGACGCGGAAACGCGTACGGTCGACTGGGGGGAGGTGGGGGCGCACGACGACGGCCGTTTCCCGTCCGTTGCCGTGGACGGCGGAATTGTCGTGGAGGTACACCAGTCCCACCTGGGAACGAACCTGTGGTACAAAGTCGGCAAGGTCGACGCGGCGACAAAGACGGTCCGGTGGGGCTCGGGGAGAAAATTCGACGGGGGCCAGTACCCGATGGTGGCACTGGACGGACGGGTGGTGGTGGAAGTACACCAGTCGCATGAAGGCACGAACCTGTGGTACCACGTGGGCATCGTGGATACCGAGGCCGATTCGATCGCCTGGGGCGATTCGGGGAAGTTCGATGGAGGGCGGTTCCCCTCGGTGGCGCTGTCTGACGGGATGGTCGTGGAAGTCCATCAGTCGGAAGAAGGCGAACGTCTATGGTGCAATGTGGGTACCGTGGATACAACGTCGAAGTCGATTGCGTGGGGTGACGCACAGGAATACGACGGCGGCAGGACTCCCTCCGTCGATATGGACAAGGGTGTGGTCATAGAAATGCATGAGTCGATAGGCGGCGGTGTCATCTGGTATCGAGTGGGCGGTCTGGACGCGGAGCACAGGACTGTCGACTGGGGGGAGGCGGAGGAATTCGACCGGGGCATCGCTCCCAACGTGGCGCTGGACAAAGGAATCGTCATGGAGGTGCATGAATCCCACAACACCTCGGACCTCTGGTATCACGTCGGATCGGTGGATGCGGAAGCGAAGTCGGTGTCCTGGGGGACGGGCTGGAATTACGGCGAAGGTATCCTGCCCGTGGTGGCCGTCAGCTTCCGGGAAAAATCGGCGGACTTCGACGGCAGCGGCCGGGTGGATTTTGCCGACTTTCTGTTGTTTGCGAAAGCTTTCGGCTCCGAGGCGGGAGACGCGGATTACGTAACCCGATTTGACCTGGACGGAGACGGCCGCGTCGGGTTTGGAGATTTCGTTCGTTTCGCCCGGGAATTCGGCACATAGCGAAGAATCGAACGCCTGCCGGGTAAGTGAGGCGTCGTCACCGCCGCGGGAACGGCTTCCGTGGCGGTATCTTTATGCCTGTTCCACGAGGCAGGCCGAAGGTCTGTTTACAGGCTTTTTTGTACACCTTGAAGAGTCTATTTCCTATATTTTCTGAGTACCAACCGGGCGGTCCGGATTGACGTGGAATCCCCTGAGGATTTTCCGGTTCCACGGCGTCCCGTGAAGCGGCATCTACACGATTTCCTATGAGACGATTCCAGAAAATCATCACCGGAGTCCTGATCGGATCCACGGCATACGCGGCCGATCCACCGGCTCACTTCTATACGCCTACCGGAGATTCCGTTCTGGTTCTGGAGACATTCGAATACCCCAAACAGCTCGGGCGATTTCCCGGGAATTGGGAAGGAAGGGTGGGCTGGCGCTACAAGAAAACAAAGAAGAGGGAGGACCTGTATTACACGATACAGGAGGAGAACGGCGATCACTTTCTGAGAGCGGAGACTGTGGGCGGGTCCACCAATGCGGGTCGTGCCGCGGTAATGAAGGGTAGAAATATCAACCTCCGTGTCTTCAAGAAGCTCAGGTGGCGCTGGCGTGTGCACAAGCTTCCCGAGGGTGGGGATGAATCAAGAAAGAAGAAGAACGATAGTGCGGCGGCTGTAAGGCTGGTATTCAAGGGTCGGTTATTTATTCCAAAGACACTCAAGTACGTATGGAGCGCGACGCTCCCTGCAGGTACTGAGATGGAGAGCCCGCAAAATGAAAATACCAAAGTGATCGTCCTTCAATCCGGAAGCAGAAATACGGGCAAATGGATGTGGGAAGAGGTCAATGCATACAACGATTATAGACGCCTGTTCGGTAGCGATCCCAGACTCGTCGGCGCCGTTGCCGTGCTGACGGATTCGGACAATACAAAAACGCACGTCAAGGCGGACTACGACGACATTACGTTCTTGATGGAGCCACCCGATTCATCGAAGGCCGATGCCTTACACGAAGACAGGGGAGAAGAGAAATGACAGCAAAAACGGGAACGAGGCGCGAACAGTTGCGAAAGGCGTTCATGGGCCGGCCGGCGGGTCCCGGATGCGGTCCGGCACGAATTCGTACCTTGGCAGGGCCGGTTCTGCATAGACGGGCGTTGGCGGGCCAGACGCTCGAACTGGCAGGATACGTAACTTTTCTTCTCCGGGTGGCGCTTGTACGGCCGGCGACGTTCTGCCTGCTGACGGCTTCCGCGGCGACGGCGCAAAACGTGTCGATTACGGACTATGTGGTGCCTGTCAGCAGGGCGCACAACCTGCGGGTCGACGCGCTCAGCTTCAACTACGCAACGGAGGGCGACGAGACCATCGTTCAGAATGGAAACGTGTCCGTCGTCTACAAGAAATTCTACGAGTCGCTGCCGTATGCCTATTCCGTGGACGCAACCGGTCACGGTTCGATCAGGAAGAATATCATCACCAAGGAAAACGAGCGTGACGCCCTGACCCACCTGAAGACGAATCTGAAGAAGTATCACCGGAACGAGGGCAGCCTCTTCTATTCGTGGGGCACGGACTCGGACCTGGATTCCGGGTACGATCGACCCAACATCGAGATGACGCTGGGCATCGGACACGGACGGTTCATCGACGCCACCGCGCTTCGGAAAGCGGGAAGAATCGAGGAATTCTTCCTGGAGGAGGGGATCATCGGCGAACACTTCTCCAAGGAGACGATGATCGAACTGGCGCATATTATAGACAGGGAACGGGAATACAAGGAACAGCACGGAGACCGATACGAGAACTACTGGTTCGAGGACATGCTTGCCGAGATCAGGAGGTCCCGCAGGGTCCTGGGCGATGAGATCGGATTCGGACTCGTGCGGATTCAGGAAGTGTTGACACAGGAGCAGATCAGCAAGAGATTCTATGGATGGGACATCACCACCGGCGTGCAGTTTCAGGTCCTGAATCCTTATGAAAACACCGACCGGCCGCCGCCCGGTTTCCTGATCAATTTTCGATATTCCCACCCGATCAGCTGGAGTACGCAGATCAACACCGACTTCCACTACGATACGCCTTTTTCGAATGCCTTCGGGAGAGACTACAACCTGCGCCTGAAAACAGACTTTATCTACGAGGTCACGAACAGGATTCGCTTCACGACACTGAAGACCATTCGCGCTCAGAAGCGAAACGAAAGAGAAGCCGAGATCATCTCACATATCGCGTTTGCGCTCAGCTTCTATATCGAAAACAAGTTCAACATGACGCTTTCCGAGTCCTTTCGCGTCGCCAGAGGCGAAAAGTCCAGGCAAAGCTTCAATATGGGCTTGAGCTACAGGATTTTCTAGCGTTGGAATGGTTCCGTGCGGAAACAGGGTTGTAACCGCATGTCAACGCGTGTTGCGGATTCTTTGCGCCTCACAAAGACACACGCGAACTAAGCCTCGTTCCTCCCGCCCGGTTAAGCTCCGGGTCCACGCCCGGATCGGCGCCGTCCGTCCCACCCGCCTCCAGTCATCCTTTCCCCGAATTCTGCAATTCACACGAAAAAAGAAGCCTACAGACGATCAACCGCATCGACCAGCGCGTCGGTGGTGATGCCGAAGTGCGCCCAGGTCTCCATATGCCCGTCGGACGGGGCGATTGTCGGATCCGTCAGGCCCACGTGCGCGTGGGGGACGTCCAGGGACGAGGCCGCGGTGGCCGCCAGGCCCGCGAACCCCCTGAGTCCGGTTTGAGGCGTGCCGATCTTTCCGTCTTCGATGGTGACGACGCCCCTGGTGTACTGTGAAATCAACGATTCCAGCCGCCCCTTCGGCAGAGGCAGTCCGTTGACGACGTATACATCCGTGCCTTCGCACCGGTCGTTCAGGATGTCCGCGGCTTCCGCGGCCAGGAAGGCCGGCGCGCCGAATGCCAGGATCGCACGGCGGGCCCCGGCGAAGGTCCGGCAGGGCGTGACGGGTTGCCACGCCTCCTCCGCGGTCCAGAGCGGGCCGGAGCCGTCCTGCTTTTCCAGGACGGGCAGGTTGTCCCGGGGAATCCCGATGATATGTCCGCCGTAATTGGCGGCCAGGTCGATCACTGCAAGAAAGGCGGACCGCGCATCGGCCGGGGCGTAGAACCGGTGCAGATACGGAAGGTAGTTGAGGCCCACGTTGATCCAGTCCAGCCCCCATCCGGAAAAATGGTCCCGGCCCGTACACGAGCCAACGTGAGAGAGATGGAAGGTGACGTTGAGACCTTCGTTCGCTCCCGTCAGATTGCGCTGGTACTGCCACATGTCGAAGCCTTCCCGGGCAATGCCTTCGAAGAAGGCCGCGAAGGTGGAGACCACGTTCAGTTGCGGGTTGGGGGTACTGGTGGCCAAGCCGTTGGCGATGAGGGTGGCCGCCTGTTCTTCGATGCTGATCTCGAACTGATGGTCTTCGGCCAGATGACTCCGGGCCTTCGCCAGTTTGGTGGACGCGTCCAGGTCGCAGCTGACCACGAAGACACGTTCGGGAAAGGTCTCGGCGATCAGCGCGTAGCCGGCTTCCGAACCGTCGCGGGCGCTCTTCATCTCACCCGGCCCGGGTAAGGAGACGCCTGCCGCCGCGCCTTCGGGCAGTACCAGATTCGGGCTTCCCGGCGCCGGACGGGCGCGGGTTACGATCTCCCGGGGCGGCTGCGATTTCAGATTCTCCAGCGCCTCCGACTGGCCGGACGTCACCCGGAACATGGAACCGGCGAGCACGTCGGCTTCCTTACGTCCCTTCATGCCCCCGTCGTGGTGGCCGGCGCCGCCAGGCAGGTCGTTCACCAGGAAGAGGCACTCCAGCATGGGCTCCACGTCTCTATAGCTCATCAGCGATCCGGGGACCCAGATCTCGCGGTCCATAGGCACGTCGTGCCGTTTCGCGAAGGCTTCGACCTCTTCCGGAATGCCGTGGGTTTCGCCGAAATGCGACAGGTCGATCCGCGCGCCGTTCCCGGATCGGAAGCCGACCGGATAGATAAGACTGGGTTGGCCCTCCTGCGCCAGTCCGTACGCCTCCCTGTACGCGCTGTACAGGCCGACCGGATCGTGCAGCGTGGGAATTTCGAGAATCTCGACACCCATTGCGCCGATGATGGACCGGGGGTCCTTGTCCAGGATGCTCCTGGTGCTGCCGGAAAGCTGGATCCCGTTCCGGTCCATAACGAACGTGATTGGCGCACCGTGAACGTGCGCGGCGTTGAAGCCGTTCAACGCCTGGCCGGAAATCCAGCCGGCGTCTCCGCAATGGTTGACTACCCAGCATCCGTCGCCGTACGAACCGCGCTTGCCCAGCGCATTGCCAACCGCAACCGGAATCATCACGCCCAGGCGTCCGCCATTCATCTGCGTGCCCCCGGGCAGCCACGAAACGTGGCCGGGAAGATCCAGACCGCGGCGGAAGTCGGTGACAACGTGTTCGGGATCCACAAACCCGACCGCGGAAAGCGCCGCGAAATACCCCACGCTGGTATGGGCATGTTCGATGGTGTACTCGATGCGCTCGAAGTCGACCACGGCCAGGGTGAGCAGCAAGGGCGGAATCAGGCCGATGCCGCCGCCCAGGTGGTCCGCTTCGCCGACGTCGGCCAGAGATGCCAGCGAACGCACTGCCGTGCGGGCCGCGTCGATCTGCAGGGCGGTGAGGGCGTCACTTTGTGTTTCCGTTAATGTTTCGGCCTGGCGGATGTCGATCTGTATAGGCAGAACCTGCGAGGTGACGACGTCAGACAGGTATCGCGAACCGTCCAGAAGCGCCCGGTTGCGGCGCTCCTGCCGGGATGTCGCGTGCTGCAATGCGGACATAGACGGGCTCCTCCGCGAGGAAGGCGGGTTCGAATGAAAAGTGGGGGGATGGCGAAAGCCGGGGGAGGAAATGGGGAGCGGAAACTCCAGATTAAAAATACAGTGGTTTCGGAAAAATACCAGCTAAAAATCGTTCCCGCCATCGTCAAGGGCGGACAGGCTGCCGGCGGGAAAACTGGGCTTGGATGTTGTGCGCTCGTGTGGTATTTTAACGTTTGAAATCAAGTGTGAACAAGGATGCATTGGCGATTGTGGAAAGGAGCGGAAGATGGCCGGTACGGTATTGGCTGCGCAGATGTATACGGTGCGGGAATTCACGCAAACACCCGCCGACGTCGCGGCCAGCCTCAAGAAGGTGAAGGCGTTGGGATACGACGCCATGCAGGTGTCTGCATTCGGGGAGATCAGCCCGGAGGAACTCAAGGACATGGCCGACGGCGAGGGCCTTGAGATCTGCGCCACCCACACCAGCTACGAACGCATGAGGGATGAGACCCAGTCTGTCATCGACGAGCACCTGTTGTGGGGATGCCTGTACCCGGCGATCGGCGGGCTGCCCCAGAGCTATCGCGAAGACGGAGGGGAAGGTTACAGGCGGTTCGCCCGCGAGGCGTCCGAAGTCGCACGGAAACTGGCGGCGGCCGGACTCACGTTCGGGTATCATAACCACAGCTTCGAACTGGAGCGATTCGGCGATCGGACGGGGCTGCAGATCCTGTTTGAGGAAAGCGATCCCGATGTCTTCCAGTTGGAGATCGACACCTACTGGGTCCAGCACGGAGGCGGAGACCCCGCCGAGTGGATTCGCAGGGCCGCGGGCAGGGCGGACCTGGTTCACGTGAAAGATATGGCCATGCGCGGCCGGGAGCAGCTCTACGCCGAAGTGGGCGAGGGCAACCTGAACTGGCCGGCCATTCTGGATGCGTGCACTGCGGCCGGCACCCGGTGGTACATCGTGGAGCAGGACACGTGCCAGCGGGACCCGTTCGAGAGCCTGGGCATCAGTCTCCGGAATCTGAGGGCCATGGGGCTGAAGTGAGCCTATTGTGCCGAATTGAGGATTCTTCATGCCTGTCGTAAGCAATCCAACCGTACAATCCATCCTGCAATCCGGAAACGAGTCGGTTTTCGAGGTCCGCACGCGCGCGCCGGGACCCGAGGGCCGGCTGATTTCGCTCACCGAAGAGTTGGTGGTTGAATCGCCAAGCGGGGATATCTTCGGCTACAGCCAGAATGCGGGCATGGGATGGGACCCGGCGGAACTGGGCCGGCCCGAGTTCCTGATCCTGAGTACGATGGGGGGAATTCGCGAGCCGGACGGACGCCCGGTCGCGCTGGGATACCACACCGGGCACTGGGAGGTGGGGCTGCTGATGCGGGAGGCCGCCCTGGAAATTCACCGGCTGGGCGGCATTCCCTTTGCGGGATATTGTTCGGACCCCTGCGACGGACGTACGCAGGGCACGACGGGCATGATGGACAGTCTGGCGTACCGTAACGACGCGGCGACCGTGCTCCGGCGTCTGGTCCGGTCGCTTCCCACGCGAAAAGGGGTGATCGGCGTTGCAACCTGCGATAAGGGATTGCCCGCGATGATGATCGCACTGGCGGCGATGCATTCGCTGCCCACGGCGATCGTCCCCGGCGGCGTGACGCTTCCGCCGGAAGACGGGGAGGACGCGGGCAAAATCCAGTCGGTCGGCGTCAGGCTGGCGCACGGGGAGATGTCGCTTTCGGAGGTGCAGGACCTGGGCTGCCGGGCCTGTGCAACGCCCGGGGGCGGCTGCCAGTTTCTGGGTACGGCCGCGACTTCGCAGGTGGTGGCCGAGGCGCTGGGTATTGCGCTCACCCACTCGGCCCTGGCGCCTTCGGGCGAAGCGGTCTGGCTGGATATGGCGCTCCGGTCCGCCCGTGCAGTGCACGCGATGCACGCGGGCGGGCTCACCACGGCCGACGTGATCACCGATGCCGCCGTTCACAATGCGATGGTCACGCATGCCGCGTTCGGTGGTTCCACCAATCTGCTGCTGCATATTCCGGCTGTGGCCTATGCAGCCGGGCGATCCCGGCCTTCCGTTGACGACTGGAGCCGCGTGAACCGGCAGGTCCCGCGCCTGGTTGACGTTCTGCCCAACGGTCCGGAATTCCACCCCACCGTCCAGGCATTTCTGGCGGGCGGCGTCCCGGAAGTCATGCTTCACCTGCGGAAGCTGGGGCTGCTGGAAACGGAAGCCCTCACCATATCAGGAGGAACGCTGGGCGAGAACCTGGACTGGTGGGAGGGATCCGAACGGCGAATCAGGCTCCGGCAGGCGCTGCGCGATCAGGACGGAGTCGACCCGGACCACGTGATTATGGATGCGGACCGCGCGCGTTCCAGGGGGCTGACCAGCACGGTCTGTTTCCCCACGGGAAATATCGCGCCGGAAGGGTCCGTGGTAAAGAGTACGGCCATCGACCCTTCCGTCGTAGACGCGGACGGCGTCTACCGGATGACCGGTCCCGTCAAGGTGTTCACCACCGAGAGGGCGGCTGCTGCCGCGCTGAAAGATTCCGGTCCCAGGGGCGTAAAGCCTGGAGACGTGATGGTGCTGATCGGTCGCGGTCCGATGGGCGCGGGGATGGAGGAGATCGCCCAGATTACCACCGCGCTCAAGTACCTGGAGTTCGGGAAACACGTCGCCGTACTCACGGACGCGCGGTTCTCAGGGTTTTCGACCGGAGCGTGCATCGGTCATATCGGCCCGGAGGCGTTGGCCGGCGGCCCGATCGGCAAACTGGTGGATGGCGACGTTGTGGAAATTGTAATCGACCGTAAGACGCTTTCCGGAAGCATCCACTTCGTCGGTGAGGGCGATACCCGCTTCGCGCAGGAAGAGGGTCGCCGCATTCTGGCCGACAGGCCCACGCGGCCCGATCTGGCGCCCGACGCGGACCTGCCCGACGATACCCGGCTGTGGGCGGCCCTTCAGAACGTGGGCGGCGGAACCTGGGGGGGATGCGTTTACGACGTGGACGCGATTGTGCAGCGGCTGAACGGCGGTACATCTGTATGAGTCAACTCAACCGATCGACATCCGATATCTGGAACCCGCCGCCCGAACGTCCGGTGGCGTCGGACGATGAGATCCAGGTCTGGCGCATGAATCTGGACCGGCCGGCTTCAGAGGTCGACGAAATGCGGGATGTGCTTTCCGAAGATGAAACCGCCCGCGCCGCCCGGTTCGTTTTTGACAGACACCGGGCGCGTTTTATTGTCGGCCGGGCGTATCTCAGGAAAATTCTGGGTCAGTACGTGGGGATGGACCCAAAACGGCTGGAATTCGGCTATGGATCGCGAGGGAAACCGTTCCTGAAAAAAGGTTCGGATGGAGACCGGCTGCGCTTCAACCTCTCCCACTCCGGAGAACTCGCGCTCCTCGCGGTAATCAGGGCACGGAGAATCGGCGTGGACGTTGAACGCATAAGGGAGGTGAAGGAGCACCTGCGGCTGGCGGGGCGTTATTTCGCGACCGGCGAAGTCGCAACGATGCGTGCGCTTCCCCCTGAGGTCCAGTACGAGGCGTTCTTCAACTGCTGGACCCGCAAGGAGGCGTATATCAAGGCGTTGGGGACGGGGCTTGCGTGCCCCCTGGATGGGTTCGAAGTCTCGCTGGCGCCCGGAACACCCGCGGCCCTGCTGCACGTTGACGATGACCCGGCGGCGCCTTCCGAATGGTTTATGCGGGCCCTGGCGCCCGGGCGCGGCTTTGCGGGCGCCGTGGCGTTGAAAGGAAAGGGATTCAGAGTGACCTGCTGGGAGTGTACGGCCGGGTGAATCGATGTTTTTCGTTCATTCTCCGGGAGCGGCGCCGGATTGCTCCCGGATATTTCTGTACGCTTCCGTCGCCGACTGGGGTTTCCCGTAGTCCGCGTCCCATTCGCGCTCTTCGGCGGGCATTTTTCCGATGGCGCGCGCCATCTGACGGATGTGCGAACCCTCGCATCCGCAGCAGCCGCCGATATAGTTCACGCCAAGATCCAGCGCGTTCTTTGCGAAATCGCCCATTTCGTAGCGGGTGATCTTGGTGGAGTCCAGCCTGTCCGGAAAGCCGGGCTGCCCGGTAAAGAACGGTACATCGGGCGTGCATCGATAGGCAACCGGCTGAGCGGCCACGTGGCAGGATACGGCCTCGCGCATCTGTTCGATGGCGGGGAGCATGAACGTGGGGTCCTGCCAGCAGTTGGCGCCCACAACGTCGGCGCCCGCGCCTTCCAGCATGCGTGCGGCCTCTCCCGGGCTCTTTCCGTCCCGCGTCTCGGGCCCTTCGAAGGCCATCGTGATCATCGCGGGAAGGCCGGTTTTCCGGACGCGCTCGAGGGCGATGAGGGCTTCGCCCACGTGGAGAAACGTCTCGCCGATGATGAAGTCCACGCCTTCGGCCATCTGGTAGCCAAGCTGGGCGTCGAACAGCCGCCGGCATTCATCCTCCGATTCGGGGTATTTCCACGTAAGACAGATATTTCCGGCAACCAGCGCCCTCTCGCCGGCGGCCTCGCGCGCGATCCTGACGGCCGCGCGGTTGATCTCTTCCAGCCGCCCGGCGTAGCCCGTCTGCGCCAGTTTGTTTTCGCTGGCGTAGAACGTGAGTACCTGGAGGACTTCCGCGCCCGCGTGGACGAATTCCTGGTGCAGGGCCAGCAGCGCATTGGGATGTTCTATCGTCACCTCCGGCGTGAACGGACCGGCCTGGACGTAGCCCCGGTTCTCCAGGGCGAGCAGGTACCCCCCGTCGCCCAGGACCACCCCCTCCTCTAGTTGCTTCAGTATCGATTCGGGCATTGGATTTTCTCCATTTTCCAGATTGTGGAAAGAAGCGCACGTCGTAAATTGCGTCCGAAATGGCCGGGCGTCAGGCGTCGTTCATGCATTTGTCCAATGCTCAACCGGTCTCGAGAGGAACTCTTCCACCGCAATACCGTCGCCTCCGATGAGCAGGCTGCGGGTCGGTCGAAAGGCCTCGGCAAAGGCCGCCATTCCCGAAGGGACGTGACCTGTTCCTCCGCTTTTCACCTCTATCGCGGTGACAGTCCGTCCCGCGCGCACGACGAAATCCACCTCACGGTTGCGGTCGCGCCAGTAGAAGACCTCACATGATCCATCGGCCGCGGAATTCACCAGATGCGCACCTACAGCAGATTCAACCAGTCTTCCCCAGAACTCCCGGTCGGCTCGCGCCTGGGCGAGGGTGAGGCCCGATCCGGCGGTCATCAGGGCGGTGTTGAAGACCTGGAACTTGGGGCTGGAACTCCGACGCCGCGCGGCGGCCCCGGCGTACTTCTGCAATCCGCCGAGCATTCCCGCCACGCCCAGCAGGTCGAGATAGTAGGCCAGCGTGGTGGTGTTGCCGGCGTCGTGGAGTTGGCCCAGCATCTTCGAATAGGAAAGGATCTGCCCTGAATAGGCGCAGCCCAATTCGAACAACCGGCGCAGCAGGGCGGGTTTGTCCACGCGAGACAGGAGAAGGACGTCCCGGGCGATCGTCGTTTCGATGAGTGAATCCCTGATGTACCGGGACCATCGCGCCGGCTCACCCGCCAGAGGCGCCGCGCCCGGATAGGCTCCGTAGAACAGGAACTGCTCCAGAGACCAGCCGAAAGCGGTCCGCATTTCAAGAAAGCCCCAGTGCGGTACGTGGAGCCGTTCGAAACGCCCGGCGAGGCTCTCGGTGAGTCCCCGCCCGATCAGAAGTTGCGCTGAACCCGACAGCACGACCTTCAGCCGTCGCCCGCTCCGCGTATCCTCGTCCCACAGCCGCTTGACCACCTCGGACCAGTCCGGCGCCTTTTGAACCTCGTCGAGGATGAGAAGCGCGCCGTCGTCCCCGGCATCGCGTTGAAGGAGCCGCGCCGCGTCCCACTGCTGTGCGATCCACTCCGACCCCCGCAACGTGGGTTCGTCTGCGCTTGCATAGCGATACGGCAACCCTGACCTCTCCGCGACCTGCGTGATCAGGGTCGTCTTGCCCACCTGCCTCGCGCCCGTAATCACCTGAATAAAACGCCGCGGCTCGCGCAGACGGCGCAGCAGATCCTCACCGTGCGGACGCGTATATGACAAATTACTCAACATAATGAGTAATTATACTCAATACATTGAGTAAATGGTAGTGTTTTATTGGGATGATGAGCAGGATTGAGGGTTGTCGAAGGCTCCCAAAAGAAAAAAGCGGCGCGAGACACTTGCGCCATTTCTTGTCTGGCGTCTTCACGCTCGCTTGCAAAAGGACAACAAACCTAAACTTACCACCAACGCAACTTCGGGATGAATTCTTTCAATCTTGTTAAGCCGTCCTTGCAATCCTCGGCTGTCGAACCAAAAATACCGCTCGTCACGTAAGGCGACTGATCTTGCTTTGATGTCAATGACTCTTCGATCTCGTTAAACACCTGAACTCGGTTGTCTCGTCGGAATCCGAAAGAACCCGGTGGCGCCCAGTACCATTCCGGTTCGCGATCCTCATTGTGTGAGCAGCCAAGTGCCAACAGAATTTCGAATCTGTCGAAGACGAGCGTGTACCGACTCTTGTCAGGAAGGATCCGGTCCGCATATGGCCGCAATGTTTCGTGAATCCAGTCGTTTAGCGGAGCGTATCTCTCGTCCATGCCTTCGAGAATCTGCATCACTCTTCCGCCTTCCGAAAAATAACAGGAAGGAGGAAGCATGCATACTGCAGGTACGTCCTCCTCGTGTTCTCTGTGTATTGTAGTCTCAAAAATGCGCCCGAGGAACTGTAGTCGATCCGCTTCGAGTGCGCTCAGCCCAAGCGCATAAAGCAGAAGTGTTGCGGGATATCGCTGCAGACCGATCAAATATTCGTAGCCACTTCTCGATTGTCTGGAACAGAGACGTTGCATCGCCCGCTGCCAGACGTTATAGTGTTCTTTCTCTGCCCAAAACCCTCCAACCGTCGCCATTGCCAACAGTGTTTCGCAGGCTGCCTCGTACTTTCGCACACGCGTGGTTATAGACTCACGGTCTGGAGCTGGACCACCTTCCACAACGAATTCCTCGCCTGATATCGCCTCTACAACTCGCTCAACTGTCTCACAAACGAAGTCCGACAGTCGAATCCGGTGTTGAGAATCCGTCATATAACGCTTCAAGCTCACTACGGCCGCTTCAGTAGATAGCGGGTGTGGCTTTGAATACTCCTCAATGGACGTGACATTCTGCTGTAAATCAGTGAAAAAAGCGTCGGCGTCTTCAATCTTGATTACCTGAGCCCCGCGTAGGTCAATCAGCCGCTGGGCTTTGTCCTCTGGCTTGCCCCGTACCGCCCAAAACGTCGTGAATCTGCGTGACTGCGCCCGGGAAAAGGCACTACGCAACGCGCCGTCCCATTCAGCCGACCATCCGCATACGATTAGGCCAAACTCATCGAAGATCCGATCCAGAAGTTCATTGAATTCCTTTGGGTACTCATCAAGTTCGGCCGGGGTATTTTTGATTCGGGTATCGAGATAATCGCCATTTACCTTGAACACACAACAATCGGTGTGGATCAAGGGAAGAGCACCATGAACCTGATCCGGTGAACTGAGGATTGTCGGTTCAACCCCTTCATCTCTAAGGGCAGTTTCCAAGAGTTGATCGAAATTCGTCGTGATGATGACCTTGATGAATCCCTTCGCGGCCAATCCCGCGATAGCCCGGTGTGCCGCCGTAGGGGCTTTTGCGCCTTCTTCGCGCTCCTCGTCAGTCGGCTCAAAATACCCCCGGAGCAACTGTTGTCTCTCGGCCTGAGTTTTGGCAATGTCGTTAAGCAGGTCGGAGTAAGACGCCTCCTTCCCGAATTTTCCCAAATGCCAGCGTTCAGGTTCGGAACCGCATTCCTCCCCGCGGACTGCCGCCAGTCTGCGAATCAAATCCTGGGTGATCTCCCAGCCCGTCGGAATCTTCGCCGCCCGGGATACCCCGGATCCGACAAGTAGAGCGTATACACCAGGATTGGCCTGGATCAAGAATGCCAACGAATGGATCGGGTCAATCGATCTCATTCTTCCTCTTCCTGCGTGTCGCCTTGTGGAATAACGGCAACAATGCGTGGATTCAGCAGGTGCCATCGTTGACCGGTTCGCTCCAGGTCACCGTCTGCGACTACTAAGGCCTTCTGTTCATGCGCCTGAATCGCTCGACTGTAATCGGATTGACTAAGTACAGATACAACTGACTGAATTCTGTCGTCAATGTATGCTCGTAATGTGATCGTTCCATCCGTTTCTTCCTTGTCCCTCTTTAGCCTTTGAACAAAACCGTATAGTTGCACATCCGGTTCGGGACCACGATCTCGGTACAATCGCGCGGCTTCACGCAGGATCGGTCCGTCACCCTTGCCAAAGTGAACGATATCCCGTGCCGCATTCATCGGATGAGTGCGGGCCCACGTCAAACTAACATCAAGTGCGTTGAACGGATCGATAAGCCTTACGAGAGCTTCGCAAAGATTAGCGCTTACACCCTTGTCCACGGCCTCGAAGAATGAACCTGCATCACCTCCCACTAAGCTTTCTGTTGCGTGCTGAGTGGCTCGCAGAGCAGAAGCCAGACGCCTCGTCATCTTTCGCTCAATCGGGTCGTTGTGATCCAAGTCTGGAATTAGCGTCTGTTGAATGGGAGGCGATACAACAGGGGTCAGCAGTGTAACAACGAAGCTGCCCTGCTCGGTCTGCCCCATGCGGATATTTTGCACAAAATCCATTGCCTGCTTATTGGCGCCAGCACGGTAAACCGGTCGGGGATCATGCAGCGAACAGGCTGCAGCCAACACCATGTCGCGAGCGCCGCACACAAGGTCGATCCCATCACCCACGGAAACGGCGCCGTCGCTACCCTCTGCTGCCCTGACACGAATGACATCACGGTCGGCCGTAATCAGGTCGCGGTACATAGAAAGTTCGTCGGTACCGGCAACGTCGGCGAAGATATCGATGAGCCTTGATACAACGTTGGCATAATCACCCAATCGTTGGGTACGCGGCAAGATGACCTCCGGCAAATCTTCCGATACGTAAACGTCTGAGAAATCGCCATAGCTGTCTGTCTTTTCCCAGCCGGATGCTCTAGCATAGGCAGACAGGGCCGCAGGCGAAATCTCGCTCAACGGCTTATCGTCCCGAATGCTGACCCTCATTGGATGCTCCCTTCTCTTGACTGTTCCATGAGCGAATGCAGATTCTTGACGTCAAACACGTTTCGAGTGGGTATTCGTACGGTGACTGTCGACAGATTTTCAGTTTCGTCAAAACCCGTTAAATTCAACCAGTATGCTCGGCGCCTTAGTACAAGCTCATCCTCGGTGATTGTCACCCACCGATCCTTGTCGTCCGGTAAGTCGAGCACGACGAGCAATCGCGGCGTCTGGGTTGCAATGCGCAACAGATCGTAATTGCGGCGCTTCAGTGGAAAATGAACGTACCCTTCATCCGGCCCGGTCAGATTTACCGTCGCCTTCAACTGTAGTTCGAGAGCGGGGCGCATCCCATCCCCAGCTTGAATCCGAAGATCAATTCCGTCCCGGTCGAGATCATAATTGGCCGTTAGATATCCTGCCCGTGCCGCAATGGCGTGCGCGTAGACACGAGACAACGCTTCCTTCTGGTCGGCTTCTGTCATTAACGCATCGGTCATGCAATGGCCTCCATCAGCCAGAACCCACACCTACCAATTGAGCGATATTCTCACCTTCGAACCGCTTAACTTTACCATTAATTGCCTTCGCGTGTGGCAGCCGAAACAAGGCATCAGGAAACAACGTATGGGCATTCTTGGGATTGAAATAGAGACATGCTGAAGCATTGCAAATATTCCACATGTCAACCTTCTGAATGCTCAAAAATGCCTCCATTTGGCTGCTACGACTGAGAGACCAGACACCATTCGGCTCACGGCCTATCCTCGTCGTTGCGTCAAGGTTGTCTATAGAATAGACGAGCTGTTCATTCCCGAACAGTACTTCTAAATCGTGCTGCGTGGCGTTGTAAAACATGTCTCGGGTATTCACTGCCAACACGAACGGTGCATCAAGGTTGCGATATTTTCGTGCTTTTTCCCTTACCGCGTTCCGTACGGGTGTCGCACAATCCGTGAATGCACCACGGTGATGCCCAATGACGAGTTGTCGGTTCGAATCATTCCTCTGTTCTTCAGGTGAAATAGGCCAGAGCCAGCCTTCAAGAGTCCAGTTTCCACACTCGATTCTTTGGGAAGGGGCTGCGTTACTTCCATGCTTATCGATCTCACCCTGGACGTCTTCAGGGTCGTGAGACTCAAGCAATTCCTTGAAGGGACGAACCACATCCCCGCGACTTAACGTCCGCGACAGCGTACCCTCCATATGCACGGTAATTCCGAATTGAGAAGATGTAAGCGTATTGAGCTTATCTATCACGTCTATCTCATTAGGGTGACGGGAAAAAGGCCCGGATCTATGTCCTGACACTGTAGCTTCGAGGTAGAATTGTAGATGGTCATCTGATACGAGAAAATCCGGCCGAGAACTCGCATCTGGAATCTCAGGATGCACCTCCAATGAAAATCCCAGGCGAGTCAGCAATTCGTGCAGGAAAAGTTCGAAAAACGCTCCCTCGTGATTCTGGTCGTCATCTGACCGAAACCTCTCTCGCAAATCTGTCCTACGCTGGAGAGGATAGTTCGCGAACCACGACTCCAGAGTATTACGGATGTCTGTTGCACCTGGCCAATCGTAGTGATTGATATCTCGAAACATCGATTCAGACGGGGAATCACTCTTCAACTCCCTCCGTCCAATATTGTCAAAAAGCAATGTCGGTTCGGTTATCATCGCATCGCTTGAACGCGTCGGCCTTAGAGAAATATGTCGAGATTGGGACGAACGAAGTCTGAATAATTATACTCTGGATTCTAAGACCGGTCAAGGGACGGCAATTCAATACAGATAGGCGTACCGACGAGCTTCTTTTATTCCTTCCTCCTCCTCCGCTTCGGTTTG
>CAZKDZ010000021.1:0-4700 GCA_964551635.1 uncultured bacterium
ACCGAACAGGCCCTCGCCGCGCGCCGCCTCGCGGAAGACCGGTACGCGGGCGGGCTGGTGGACCTGAACACGATGCTGGACGCCCAGCGCGGGGCCTACGCATCCGAGAGCCAGCTCATCGCCGTACGCCGGCAGCGCCTGTAGAACCGGGTCAACCTGCACCTCGCCCTGGGTGGGGGTTTCCCGGGCCCAGGCAGAGCGGCTGCGACAATATCTGTAACGCAAGAGGAAGGACTGTAGAATATGAGCATCAGACCGTTGAAGAGCAGGAATCCGGACAAGGCGCGCTCACCCGGCTGGATCCGCCGGCATCCGAAGGCGTTGCTCCCCGTTGCGGTGGTTGCATTCGGGGCGCTTTGCGCGTACGTCCTCATCAGCGCAAGGTCCGAAGTCGTGATTGCGCCGCCGCAGGTACCGCCGCCGCTGGTGCGGGCGATGCCGGTCGAAATCAGGAATGTCCAGCTGACGGTTAACGCCCAGGGCACGGTTGCGCCGCGTACGAAGACCAGCCTTGTCTCACAGGTAGCCGGCCAGATCATCTCGGTCTCTCCGGCCTTCGCGAACGGCGGCTTCTTCAAGGCCGGCGACCTGCTGCTCGCCGTCGACCCGCGCGACTACGAACTCGCGGTTGACCGCGCAAGGGCGGTGGTCGCGCAGGCCAGGGTGCGGCTGGCAAGAGAGGAGGAAGAAGCCGAACTCGCCCGGCAGGAATGGCAGCGACTGGGCAATGGTGAAGCCACGGACCTGGCGCTCAGGAAACCCCAGCTGGAAGACGCCCGGACCGCCCTGCAGGCCGCGCGGGCATCTCGGGAACAGGCCCGGCTCGCGCTCGACCGGACCCGCATCCGCGCGCCGTACGATGGGCGCGTGCTGACCAAGATCGTGGACCTTGGACAATACGTCAATCCCGGCGCTCCCGTCGCCCGCATCTACGCCGTGGACTACGCAGAGATCCGCCTGCCCGTGCCGCACGAGCAACTCGCCTATCTGGACCTGATCTACAACGCCCGCAGCGAACTCGAACCGGCCTCTCGCCCGAAAGCGCTGGTCCATGCGGTCTTCGCCGGGGCCCCGCAGACGTGGGAGGGCGAAATCGTTCGTATTGAAGGGGAGATCGACGCCCGCACGCGGATGGTCAATCTGGTTGCCCGCGTCGACGCGCCATACGACCAGGGCGACAGCCCGGCCCGTCCGCCACTCTTCGCCGGGTTGTTCGTGGAGGTTGAAATCCACGGACGCGTCGCCAGGGACGTCGTGGTCGTCCCACGCACCGCGCTGAGGGGCTCCAACCAGGTCCTTGTGGTCGACGGGGACAACCGGCTGCGTTTTCGTGAAGTCGATCTCTTGAGGCTCGAAGCAGAGAACGCCCTGATCCGTTCCGGCCTCGTTGGAGGCGAGCGGGTCTGCATATCCACGCTGGACGCCGTCGTGGAGGGCATGCAGGTACGCATCCTGGCCCCGGAAGACGAGGCCGCGTCGGGGTCTGACGGAGGTGCCGGATGAATCGCGCAATCGCATGGTTCGCCGAAAACAGCGTCGCCGCCAATCTGCTCATGGTCGTTATCCTGGCCAGCGGTCTCATCACCATTGGCGCCATCGAACTGGAAATCTTTCCGGAGTTTTCCGCAGACGTCGTCTCGGTTTCCGTTATCTATCGGGGGGCGGCGCCCGAGGAGGTGGAAGAGGGCGTATGCGTGAGGATTGAAGAGGCCGTTCAGAGTATCGAAGGCATCAAACGCATCCGTTCGACGGCATCAGAGAACCGTGGCAGCGTGAATATCGAGCTTGTACCCGGCACGGACGCACGTAGAGTTCTGGAGGACGTCAAGTCAGCGGTCGATGCAATTGACACGTTTCCCGATGAGACGGAACAGCCGGTTGTCCAGGAAGTGATACTGCGCAGGCAGGTGATCAACGTGGCCGTATCGGGCGAAGCCGACGAGACCACCCTGAAATATCTGGGCGAACAGGTACGGGACGAGATCACCGCAATTCCGGGAATCACCCAGGCGGAACTGAGCGGCGCGCGCCCCTACGAGGTTTCCATCGAGGTCTCGGAAGCCGCGCTCCGGCGCTTCAACCTCACGTTCGACGAAGTCGTCAGGGCGGTGCGCCGTTCCTCGCTCGACCTGCCCGGCGGCGCCATCAAGACAGAGGGCGGAGAAATCCTGCTCCGGACAAAGGGGCAGGCGTACCGGGGCACGGCCTTCGAGAATATCGTCCTGCGTACCCGGCCGGACGGCGCCGCGCTCACTGTAGGGGACGTGGCCACGGTCGTGGACGGATTCGCCGACGCGGACATTTCCGGCAGGTTCGACCTGGAACCGGGCGTGATGGTGCAGGTCTTCCGCGTGGGCGATCAGGACGCGCTCGACATCTCGAGAAAGGTCAAGGAGTACATTGAGTCCGCGGAATCCCGCATGCCCGAGGGAATTTCGCTTACCGTCTACTCGGATTTCTCCCGGATTCTCGAGGGCCGGCTCAACCTGATGCTGAAGAACGGCCGCGGGGGTTTCATCCTCGTCCTCGTCATCCTGGCGCTGTTTCTGAGGCTTCGCCTGGCCTTCTGGATTGCCCTTGGGATCCCCATCTCCTTTCTGGGCGCCATCGCGATGATGCCCACCATCGGCGCCTCCATCAACCTGATCTCGCTTTTTGCGTTCATCGTGGTTCTCGGCATCGTGGTCGATGACGCGATTGTCGTCGGCGAAAATATATACCGGCGGTTTCAGCAGGGCGAGCGAGGCCTGCGCGGCGCCATCGCGGGCGCCCAGGAAGTTGCCGTACCCGTCACCTTTGCGGTTTTGACGTCTATCGCCGCGTTTTCCCCTCTGCTGATGGTCCCCGGAACCTCGGGCAAGATCATGAGGCTGATCCCGGAGATCGTCATTCTGACGCTGGTCTTCTCGCTCGTTGAATCCCTGTTCATCCTGCCCGCCCACCTGGCGCACGCCAGGCTGCGCGGCAGAAAGAAGACGACCAGCCGGGTCGGCGGACTGCTGCGGCGGTTTCGAGACGGGTTTTCATCCCGCCTGGAATGGATTATTAACGAGTTCTACCGTCCGTTTCTGGAAAAATGCCTGGCGTGGCGGTACCTGAGCGCGTCCGTGGGGGTGGCCGCGCTGACCCTTACGGCGGGACTCATTCTCGGAGGCTGGATCGGCTTCGTGTTTCTTCCCCAGGTCCCGGCGGACAACGTGGCGGCGATCCTGACCATGCCGCAGGGCACGCCCGCCGAGGCAACCGCCCGGGTCGTGCGGCGGCTGGAGTCGTCCGCGATCCGGTTACAGAGGGAACTGGAATCGGAAACAGACGAGAAAGTCTTCACCCATATGCTCGCGCTGGTGGGGGACCAGCCCCTGCGCGCGGCGCAGCGTGAGAACCGCGGACGCAACGCCTCCTATTCCGGCGCACACCTGGGCGAAGTCAACATCGAACTGACGCCGGCCGAGGAGCGGAGCATCAGCAGCATTGAAATCGCCAGACGCTGGCGTGAGCTCGCCGGTCCCATACCCGATGCAACGGAACTTACTTTCGCCTCTTCGCTCTTTTCCGTGGGAGAACCGATCAACATCCAGCTTACCGGTCCGAACTACGCCGAACTCCGCGCCGCCGCCGAGAAACTCAAGACCAGGCTTGCGGAGTACCCTGGAGTTCTGGACATCGCCGACTCGTTTCGACCGGGCAAGAAGGAAGTGAAACTTGCCCTTACCGAAGAAGCGCGCCTGCTCGGCCTGACCATGTCCGACCTCGCGCGGCAGGTCAGACAGGCGTTCTACGGCGAGGAAGCGCAGCGGATCCAGAGGGGAAGGGACGACGTTCGGGTGATGGTCCGCTATCCCGAAAGCGAACGTCGGTCGATGAACAACCTCGAGACAATGAGATTGCGCACCCCGGAAGGCATGGAAGTTCCCTTTTCGGTCGCCGCGCGGACGGAATCCGGGCGGGGATACGCCGCCATCCGCCGCACCGACCGGCAGCGCATCGTGAGCGTCACCGCGGACGTGGATGAGGGCAGAGCCAACGCCAACGAGATCCTGGCGGACGTCACCGCAAACGTGCTGCCGGCAATCGTATCCGACCACCCGCGCGTCCGGTTCAGCCTCGAAGGCGAACAGAGAGAGCAGCAGGAAACCATGGAAGGCCTGTCGAGGAGCTTCGGCATGGCGCTCTTCGTGATCTTCGGCCTGCTCGCGATTCCCTTCCGCTCCTACCTTCAGCCACTCATCATCATGGCCGTGATCCCGTTCGGATTCGTCGGCGCCGTGCTGGGGCATATCATCATGGGTCTCAACCTTACCATTCTATCGATATTCGGGTTGGTCGCGCTATCCGGCGTGGTCATCAACGACAGCCTGGTGATGGTGGACTTCATCAACCGCCGACGCAAGGAGGGCAAGGGCCTGCAGGAGGCCATCCGTGAGTCCGGAATGGCGCGTTTCCGGCCCATCCTCCTGACGTCCCTGACGACGTTCGCGGGGCTCACCCCGCTGCTGTTCGAAAGAAGCCTGCAGGCGCAGCTGCTCATCCCCATGGCGACCTCTCTGGGATTCGGCGTCATCTTCGGCACCGCCGTCATCCTGATACTCGTTCCCGTCACCTATGCGATCCTGGAGGACATCAGGCATGCCGTCGCCGCTCTGTTCCGCCGTCAGCCGGCCGACCGCCGGGACGTTGCGCCGGAAACGGGCGATGATTGA
>CAZKDZ010000022.1:0-39668 GCA_964551635.1 uncultured bacterium
GGACCTCCACAACCAGAGACCCCTTGCTGCCGTTGTCTCCTACATCGATTCTTGACCTCATCTCTTGCTCTCCTCTCCGCCCATTTTACGACATTAAACTCGGAGGGGGAGTTGTCTCACTCTATATTGGCACGTAGGGAACCAAACCCAAAAGCTGATCAGAAACCAACGCGGAAGTTTCGCGAAGCGTTACAGATTTTTCTTGGAGTAGGCTTAATGACGGCCGGGTTCGAATTGAAAGACCTTGGTCCGAGGTATGATCAAACTGTGTTGTTTCGAGGACAGTATTCGGATCCTGCAGTAGACCACCAGAAAGAATACTACGGCTTTATGGTAGGAGCTGTTGGGGCGGCGATGTCTACCTATTCGTCAAAGGTCCTTTGGGATGGAAGAGGAGCAAGTCTTGAATTTGATCGAGCATATGTGAAATTACGTCAGCAATTGAAGGTACGGGATCTGACTATCGGCAAATAGGCCCCTCCCTTTAACAATCACCTTAATGCGGCCACAGCAAGATCGGCCTAATCAGGCCACTGCAGGATCGCCTTATCAGGCCACCGGACCTGATTGGCAAGACTCCATGCCACGCACTTAAGAATCACCTGAACAACCGGGCTGAAGACCTGATGTTGTAAACGCCCAGGGGGTGAAATCCTCATGGGCGTTTATACATAAGGCTTATGGGAACTGCCGAAGCCGATTACGTTTGGAGGCGTTGACGTGGAGGGGAACGAGCGCGGCCGCCGGAAATCACGAGCCAATAAACGGGACCCGGTTCAATCCTTGGTCTCAGTTGCCTCTCTATACAGATCCAGAACTTCGGGAGGCGTATGAGGAGATTCTTCCAGACCCGTCAAAACACGTTCAAAAACATCTGGCCTGAGTTTCTCCGCCCTCGTATTCGTTGCAAACAGCTTTTCAACATCTCTCATTCTAACCAGCGTTGCATTCTCATAATAGACAATCGAAGGTTCATTTATACGAGAATGCTCTCCCTTGTTCAAATCAGTCGTCGAATCTTGCCAACGCTTCCGATAAGTGATCACATTTACCAGAATCACCTTGTCATCCAACCCGACAGGTTCGCTAAGGACAATGTTAAGGTGACCTCCACTCTTCGATCCATCTGGCAAAATCGCAGTATCTCCAGGCCCTACAGGCCCAAAAGCCGCTCCCTGTACCCCGTGCATCGAATGTCCTCAAGAATTATCTCGATATCCTCCTGACAGTAATCCACAGCCACCAAAATGTCTCTAAGATTGATAGGTACCCTACCCTTCTCTACTTCCGTATACTCAGGAAATTCATGCGTATGATCCTTCAATTTCTGAAACGACCAACTCCCAAACCTCCCGTAAAGTCCATCCATGATCTCCCTGTCCGACCGAGAAAGACGACCAAAATATGGCAGCTCCCCAGATAAAGAGACACCATATCCATGGGTCGCAAAACAGGAATCCCACTCCCTTTCTCTCTTCTTCCCATTAATCAAATCTAACGTATTGCTCAATATAGGCCCATTCGCCATCGAAAAATAGTTGTCATACGTAACAGCATAACCACGCTGACGAAGTGACTCCCGATCCAACATGTACAAAAACTTCATAAGCCTGAACTTATCCCAAACGCCCCCGGCTAAATCGAGAAAATACGCTGTAGCCTGAACCGTTCTGTCTAAACGAAATTTCGGCGGCGTCCAGTTCATGTCGGGTATCCTCGACAGCGCGCGAAGTCTGCCTGGTTACGAATTTGGATTAGGTTAAGGGGGAAGAATAGTGGATTATACACTTAACTTGAAGAACTCCTGTTGGTGGGATCGCTGAGGGAATAGATCGCTTTGAGGATACGTTTTTGGGCTTTTGGCTGGAGCCTGTTCTCTATGAACCTGGTAACCTTTTCGTAGATGACAACTTCAAGCTCCGGTGGCATTTAGGGTTCTTCTTTTACAGGGGGTTTATGTGCTTTTTTTTTCTGCCGCCGGTCTCGCGATTCTATCGCGATTTTGACCTCATAATCCTGTTGAAGAATCTTCGAGCTTCGTCTTTAGAGAGAGGACGGTTTTTGCCTGATTGGATTTCCTCGTTGATCTGCAACCCTCTTGCAAGAAAGGGGTCTTCGGTATCCTCCGTCTCCTCGCGAGCAGGGAAGACCTTATCGAGAAATCTCTTGGCATCCAAAACCATTGTTCCAAATCCCATAATTACCTCCTGTACCGTTATACAACCGCTCAATACCTTTCCACGCCTCGTTTCTCCAGAAACCGTCCCGCTGTTTCCATCCGGCGTTTTGCCTTCTCCTCAACGGTTTGCTTTTAAGGTCTTTCTGCTTTGCCTTCGACAAAGTCAGTAACCGGCTCTTCTGCATCTTTGCAGTCGACAGCTTCCTGAATCATCTCGCTTGCGATTTTGTGCTGCATAACCTGCCTCTTGAAAAAGAAGAAATAAATCCGGCATTTTGTCAACTACAAATGTGCCATTTTACTGTTCACGTTTCGCAGCACATTGTATGTCGGGCGGCCTACCGCGTTAAATCTATTTTTGTGCCGGCTGTTGAAATCGCGGAGTGTGTCAATGATCGCCCATATGCGGCCATCCACTGCAAGATCGGCCTATTCAGGCCACTTCAGGATCGCGTTAATCAGGCCAGTTGAAGATCGCCTTAATCAGGCCACCTGGGATACGACTCAGGTTTCCGACTTTCCGGCAGCGTTTCTACCGTCCGAGTGTCTCCCGACTGTGTTGAAGTTCGATCCGGGCGACGCAGTGCAGGTGGACTTTGGGCGGGGTTCCACGATAGAGGCCGTCTTCACAGAACAGACCGTTGCGACGTGGATCTTCGAGATGGCGATACCAGTGCTCTTGTGTTACACCCAGGGTCAGCGCCTGGGCAATTTTCAAGCAGGATTGTGATGGAAGATATTGCCGTAACACACGGTATAATTGGTATTATTGCTTCACTGATCACTCCTGCAGCCGCGATTTATTTTCTACTGTTGATGTGGCGGCTGGTTCGCGCGGTGGAGAGGATTGCCAGTTCAGACCGCGAGGTAATCTAAGCTTAAGCTCCAGAATGTCGATGCGGATAGTTTGGTACTTGTTAAGGGCTTCTGGCAGGACTATTTTGTGGGGACAAGCCCCGCGCGCCAGGAATTGCATAAATTCACTTGACAAGGCGTATTTTCCCTTGACACAGGATTCATCAGCAACAGGAAGTTGTGGCCGTCCTGCTCGGAGGCTTCTCCTTAGCCAGCATTCTAAGGACCTTCTTGCGCCGATAGACTCCCGGAAAACCAAATCACCAAGAACCTGCCAGCGTAGCAAACTGGCGGGTTTTTTTATTTCCACGATCGCCTTGCCTCTTGCCAAGTGAAAACGTTATAATATGGAGTCCAGAAGCCGACCCTGCCATTGCAAAGTGCCTGGACACTTGAGACCACTGGACGTGAACGAAAATTTCATCCATTTGAACCACCTCGATACCCCGCTTTCGCACTGAAACCTTTTGTGCCTTTTGTGCTTTTTGTGGTAAATTTAACGACTGTCTTTTTTCGAATTGCGGTTAGACGGATTACCGATTCAAATCCGGGACAGTTTCGTCTCAAGTCGAAGCCGGGGTGAATAATCAAATGCAATATGCGGACCATACGGCCGAAGAGATAGAATCACGAGGTCGGGCGATTTATGCGGAGCAGATCCGCGACCGCCCGGTTGAATACAGGGCATCGAGGCAAGTATCTCGTAATCGACATCGAAACAGGTGCATACAAAGTCGACGCGGACGATCTGTCAGCAACGAAGCGGTTGCTTGCTGTACGACCGAACGCCGTCATCTACGTATTGCGAATCGGTTTTCCGACTGCCTATCGAATCGGCAGCGTGGACGACGTTACGAAGGTTAACGCAACTGCATATGTTTATTGACAGACTTGAAAGGGAGTCCACAAATGAAACCATTCTCTAAAGATCTGCTCGCGAAGCTGGCGAATGTGACGGTGGCGCCACCGGTGTCCCGGCCGAGGGTCCTGCTGGGCGCGGAGGAGGTGGACGGGGTCCGGGAGCGGGCGAAGGCGACGCCGGGGTTCGTCGACAGTCTTGCGGAGGCGGCGAGAGGGGCGTCAGCGAACGAAGATCTTTTCGGCGCCGACCCGGAGCTTCCTTATTTCTGCCAGACGCCGCTCCGCTCCCTGGCGAATGCCACTTTCATCCTGGAGGACGAAGCATTCGCGGCCAGGGCGCTGGAGGGCGTTGAGGTGATGTTCTCGTTTCCGCCGGAGGAGTGGGTGGCGCGTCCGCACCGGCCCATGCGATGCGACCACGCCATGCTGAACGTTGCGTCGGCGATCGGTATTTCAATGGACCTCTGCTCGACGGTATGGCCGGCAGATGCGGTGGCGTCGATCTCGGAACGAATCAACGCGTACACAGTAGCGAGGTTTCTGGAGACGTGGGAAAAACAGGATGCGCACTGGTCCAGTCCCAACTACCACTGGAACTGGAAGATCATGTGCTGCGGCGAGATGGGTACGGCCGCAATCGCGTGCGCGGAGGCCATTTCTGATTTTGACGCGGTGCTGCAGGCGGCGCTCGCGGGGTGTCTGGATATTCTGGATTTCGTGCCGCCGGAAGGAGACTGGGCGGAGGGCCCCGGGTATTGGCTTGGCACTCTGGGGCACGGTGTTAAATTCGGCGTCGGACTGCACCGGGCGACCGGCGGAGTGGTAAACCTCTTCGAGCATCCGGCATTGCGGGAAACCGGGGACTATATCGTTCACGTGACCGAACCCGACGGGCAGGTCTACAATTTCAACGACAACGGCATTTCCCTCGGTTCCAGTCTCGACTATCTGCTCCTGCTGGCAAAGCTGAACCATCGGGGAGACTGGGCCAGGACCGCGCGCGCCAGCGATCACGCAACCGTGGAGCGGCTGATCTGGGACGATCCCTCGGTGCCCGACGCCATTCCCGCCGAGACCTCGCGAAGTTATCCGACGACGGGCGTTGTGACGATGCGCAGCGGGTGGGACGACCGGGCCACGTTCGTCGGGCTGAAGTCGGGTTCGAGCGCCGTCGGCCATTCGCAGCTGGACGCGAACTCATTCGTCGTCTCCTCGTGCGGGGAGCGGCTGTTGATCGACGAAGGGATCTGGCCCTACGGCCACGACCTCGGGTTCTTCGACAGCGCCGGGGGGAAGCGGTGGAATTTCGACGGCAACGGAACGATCGGCCACAATACGCTGATGGTGGACGGCGAGGGACAGCGCTACGGCGCCGAATACCCCGGTAGGATCGTCTCTTTCGACGGCGGCCGGGAGGTGGACGTGGCGGTTGCCGACGGAACGGCGGCGTACGGAGGAAGGTTGAAACAATATCTGCGGACGCTGGCCTTTGTAAAACCCGACGTGGTCCTGGTCTGGGACCGGGTCTCGACGGAAGAACCCCGGGTACTGGAGTGGCTGTTTCATCACCGTGCGGACGTATCCGGAGACGAGCGGCTGACCCGGTTCACACGGAACGGGGTGACGCTGTCTCTGTCCAGGGTGATTCCGAAACAGATGGAATGCTGGCGGATGAGCGACGTGAAACGCACGAGCGCATATACCGAGTCCAACCAGTTTCAACCGAAACGCGTCAGCGTTGAATACCGGAGTTTCGGGCCCTTTCATCCCTGCCGGGAGATCCAGGTATTGTGGGGCATTCACGTGGGAGACGCTTCCGACCGTCCGGACTTTGACGCATCGGTGGAGGAGGGGACGGCCGCGGTCCGGATCGTCTACGGTAGCGGGAATGAGCGAATCGTGAGTCTGCCGGGATAATCCGCGCCGTCGCGTTCAGTCCGATGGGTGCTTCAAGTCCGTTTCAAGTTCTTCTGTTTCGCCGCGCCCGGCCCTCTGTTCCGCGTTGAACTCATGGATCAGCCAACCGTATTGCTGCAGGAAGGGATCGTTCAGTTTCTTGGCTTTTGCAAGTTCGATATATTTGTTCAGATACATCGCGCCTCTCGCCACAAGACCCACCCGAATCATGCCTACGTACGCGCCGGCCGAAAGACCGGAATCAGCGATCCTGCGAAGTTCCCGTTTCGCGGCAGCGTGCCTGCCTTCCGCAATATAAACCTCGCGCAACAGCAGGCGTCCCAGAGCGAATTCCGGCTTGACCTCCAGGCTGCGTCGGAACCCATTTTCAGCCTGCCTCCAGGCCTTGCGACGGTAGGCCCCCACACCCTCGATGGCGTATCTGTCCGGGAGCGCGGGATCCACCCTGACTTCCGCCTTCCACCGCTCCAGCAGTTCCTCCACGTTTATGCCGGTTCGCCGGTACACCGCGACAAGGGGATGGTCGAAACCCGTGATCGTGGGTTCGGCGTTCGCTTCCAAATAGGTCAGTCCCAGGATTTCCGGGGAAACCTTGAACTGCGCGACTCGCTCGAAACCAAGGCTCTCGTCGGCCAGGCGGCGGTAGTAGGTGTGAGCGATCGGGAACCGTTGCCGTACTTTCATGAACGGCAGCATGCGATTCTCCTCGATCAGTACGATCCAGTCCACGCCCGCCAGCCGGTTCTGTATGAAATTGACATGCGCCTCGTAGGGCAGGTTGCCGTCGGCAGAGAGAAACCAGGCCGCCTGGTCCAGCTTTCGCTTGTACCGGTCGGCCGGCGCCATCCAGGACGTTGGATATCCTCCCCGCTCCGTCAGCACGCCGGCCCCTTCAGGGATATTTCGCTTGATCCATCCTGCGGCTTCGAAACGGCTGCTGGACCTGTAGACGCGGGACGTCGCGATGCCGTAAGCGGCCGTCGGAACAACCACAAGCACAACCGGCAGTGCGTAGACCCAGGCCTTGTTCAGGCGCGTGCGGATCCAGCCCGCGGCCTCCATGCAGGCCCAGGCGCCCATCACCGCCATGAGGGGCTGCATGGGCGTGGTGTACCTCACTGGCTTGGTGTGGAGCCCGCCCACCATAAGGAAGTATGGTACCAGCCATGCCAGCAGGACCCACCATCCTCTTTCACGCTTCCAGAAGGCAAGCGAGACGCCACACAGGGCCGCGATTTCCAAAGGCGTTCCCAGCGCATAGCGGAAGAGGTGCGTGACGAAAAACAGATAGGGTGTGGTGGAGAAATCGTAAAGCCCCCAGATGCGGATTGTTTCCCCCTTTGCAACCTTCATGCTGGGCAGGAAATTCCGCATGTCTTTCGAACTCAGGAATTCGCCGGGCTTGAGAAGCAGAGGTTCGCAGATGACCGCAACCCCAACCACGACGGCGGCGCAAAGCAGCGCTCGCGGCGTAAACGCCCCTTTCAGGCGCAGCCATATCGATATGGCCCCCGCCGCGACGCGGTTCGCACCGCTCGTTCGCTTACCGCGATGCCTTTCGCCGGACCGTTCCTGCACCTGCCACACGTGCGCCAGAAGGAAAGGCAGACACAGCATTCCTGCCATCAGCCGCGTACCCATTGCCATTCCGCAGACCAGCCCGCAGACCAGGTAGGGTGTGGTGCGATCAGAGGGCAGTTTCAGGATGAGGTAGACGCCCAGCGTCGTCCAGAATGCTAGGGTGATATCCACAGTATAGAAGTGGCACTGCTGAATGTGCCCGGCGCAAAAGGCCAGAAAGCCCGCGCTCAGGACCCCTGTCCAGAGTCCGGCAAGATGCCTTCCGATGGCGAAGACAACCCATACGGTAAGAACGCCCAGCGTCGCGGAGATCCCGCGTCCCATGAGATGGGTGAATCTCACCGATCGATTGTCTTCTTTATCGAACGGTTCGATGCCCGCGACGAAACCGGCGCCTTTGGCCATGATCCAAAGTACGTAAGCCGGGCCCTTGGCGTAGGCCGTGACCGCCCGCGTCACCTCCACGCCCACCAGGCCGGCGCTTTCGACAACCGTGCGTTCGTCCGGATGGAAGGCGTGAAATCTGCCGGTTTCGGGGTCGGTTCCCCACCCGATCCCGTAGAACCTCAGAACCGCCGATGCGGCCAGGATCAATATAAGGAGCGCGTACGCGCTCCCATTTTTTCCGATAATGGACATATTGTCGGTATAAGTGTATTATTTATCTATATTTGCGAAAGATTTCGATCATACCGAATAGGGCGATGACGAAGTCTCGGGCTTTGATTTTGGACCCCGCCGCGTCCCTCCATTCCGATAGCGGGACTTCGTACACGATGTCACGCACCTGCGGTCGTTCCGTGCCCGTTCTGGCGCGTATCAGCCTGGCGATGATTTCGACGTCGAAAATCCATCGGGTGGCGAACGGTTCCTGAAAGAGCGCTCGCAGGTCCGGCGTCACCCTGAAGAGTTTCGCGCCGCATTGCGTGTCGTAGATATCCACGCGCAGAAACATGGAAACGGTAACCGCGAACACCCTCCCCAGCAGGTGCCGCAGCCTGTTGCGCCGGATCGCCCTGCCCAGGAGGCGGACCCTGGCGCCAAAGGCCATTTCGATGTCCGGCCTGCCGTCCAGGACGTCGCGGAACTCCGGGATGGCTTCCAGGGGGGTGGCCAGGTCCGCATCCCAGAATCCGACATAGTCCGGATTTGAGTCGAGCGCTGCCAGGAAGCCGTGCCGTACCGCTTCGCCCTTGCCCGCGTTGGCGGCAAGCGTATGGACGTCGAAGCAGTCGGGCGCCGACGCTTTCAGGGTGCGAAGGACTTCGACCGTGGCGTCTGTGCTTCCGTCGTCGACGAACAGGAACCTGATGCCTCGCGTCCGTCCGGCAAAGTCCTGAAACGTCTCGACCGGAAGCCGTTCCGCTTCATTGTAGCACGGGACGACGATGACGGTATCCGACATGCGATATCACACGAAATGACGAACTCAGAGAAGGAGCGAATGCGACGCTTAACTCACACAAAGGCACAAAGACGCAAAGACACAAAGGGAAATACAAGCGATCAGGCAAAAGCGGGAAGACGCAAGACGTGAGACGGAAGAGGGTAGAGATTGCCTGCCTTGTGAGGATTCTCTTCGGGCCGAAGGCAAGGAGGAAATACACATTGGGCAAAGATATCTTCTACCGTCTCACCTCTAACGTCTCCCCGCCTCAATGCGACCTCTCTCCCCGGCCCTCTCTCCTAAAGGAAAGAGGGAGTAAGGCAAAGAAACCGCTGCTTTTTCCTTCTTCCTTCTTCCTTTTTCCTTCTTCCTTCAGGAAGGGGGTAGGTCCGGGGCAACGCGCCACCTGGTACGGCCAATATAGCGTACCCCGATTCGCGTGTCAATGCAATCGCCGGGAATGAGCACCAATCGCCGAAGATGCCAATCCTCCCTCAGGAACCCCTTCGGCGGACTGTCAGGCGGTATGGGACCGACGTCTCCGGTATCGGTTCGGGACCGCCTGCCGGGCTTGACAAAGGGTTGTGGAGGACGTAGATTTCGCCGTGAATCGAGGCGCCGGACGGACGCCCCGAAACCTTCCCAACAGGAGGTCGTGATGGCCGCGGATGAACATGAGATCGAAGTGGCATACGGCCAGGGCAGCGTCGCCATCGCAGCAGACCCGGAATTGGCGGATTGGGAGGTGATCCGGCCTGTCTATGAGGCGGCCCTGCCTGATCCTGAACGCCGGTTCCGGCAGGCGATTGATGAGCCCGTGGAATGCAAGCCGCTTCGAGAGATCGTCTCGCCCCGGGACAGGGTGGTCATCGTGACCTCGGACGGTACGCGCGCGGTGCCCAACCGGCAGTTGATTCCGTGGATCCTGGAAGCCCTGCCCGTGCCGGAATCGCACGTCACGGTCTTGCTGGGAAACGGCACGCATCGGGCGAATACGGAGGATGAAATCGGGGAGATGTTCGGCAGCGACGTCGCCGGTCGGCTGGCGATACGGAATCACGACGCGTACGATGAGCGCAGCAACGTGTTTCTGGGCGCGTCCGCCTGCGGTACGGACGTGTGGCTGGACAGGACATACGTGGAAGCGGACAAGCGGATCGTGCTGGGATTCATAGAGCCCCATTTCTTCGCGGGTTTTTCGGGCGGTCCGAAGGGCGTCGCGCCTGGCGTGGCGGGAATCGAGACGATCTATCGGCTGCACCGGTCAGACCTGATTGCGGACCCCATGTGTACGTGGGGTGTGCTGGACGGGAACCCCCTGCAGCGGGAGGTCAGGGAAGCCGTGGCGCTCTGCCCGCCGGACTTCCTCGTAAACGTCACGCTGAACGGGGAGAAGGCGATCACCGGGTTCTACGTCGGGAACTATCTCGAGGCCCACCGTCGGGGGTGCACCGGGGCGAAGGCGGCCTCGATGGCGCCGGTGGAGAAGCCGTTCCAGGTTGCGCTGACGTCAAACAGCGGATTCCCGCTGGACCAGAACCTCTACCAGGCCGTCAAGGGAATGTCGGCCGCTGCCCGCATCGTGGAAGACGGCGGCAACGTGCTCGTCGCCAGCGAGTGCAGCGACGGCGTGCCGGATCACGGGAACTTCGCGGAGTTGATGCGGACGGGGGTGGGGCCGCGGGACGTCATGCAGGCGGTGTACGACCGTGAACCCGTTCTGGACCAGTGGCAGGCGCAGACCCTGGCTGCTATCCTGGAGCGGGTTGAAGTTGGCGTGTATTCCAGTATGGACCGGGCCGATATCGAGGCGTGCAAGCTGGCCGCCGTGGACGATCTGGACGCAGCCCTCCGGGAGAAGATAAACGCGGTTGGCGGCGGTGCTCGGGTGGCCGTACTGCCTGATGGCCCGCTAACCATTCCGTATCTGGCATAATCACATAGGGATCAACGGGATCAGGGGCTGGATACGTCAGGTCAGTGGACTTGAACGGGATCCCTCCCCCGCCCGACCACCAGGTGAGACGTAAGACGGGAGAGGGTGAGAAAACCGGGTAGACGGGAGACGGAAGACGGTAGAGATTACCTGCCTTGTGAGGATTCTTTTCGTGCCGAAGGTAAGCAGGGAAGACATACCGGGCAAGGATTTCTTCTCCCGTCTCACCTCTACCGTCTCCCCGCATTCAGGCTCTTTGTGGCCAATTGAATGGTTCTATCGCGTTGGCCGATAAAATCCGGATCAAGCAGAATACTCAGGAGTAAGGACTCAAACATGAGCGAACCCATTTCAATAAGCCTTCAGATTGTCGAATCCGCCGGCGTCGCGAGGCACGGTTGGCCGGTGACGAGGGGCGTCCCTATGCCCCGGGGCGCCGTTTCCGATCCGACCCTGCTGGGAATGAACGATGCGGACGGCCGCCCGGTGCCCGCACAGTTCCGCGTGTTGAGCCGATGGCCGGACGGGAGTCTGAAGTGGGTTCTGGCGGATTTTCAGGCGGACGTACCCGCAGGCGGCGAGTCGACGTATACGGTGGGTCAGAACGGTGTCGGGGCCGTGCAGGGTGACCGGGTCCGCGTTCTCGAAGACGACGATAGACTGGTCGTATCGACGGGTCCCCTCCGGTTCGCCGTGAGTCGCAGGAGGTTCTCTCTTGTGGAGACGGCGGCGCTGGGGCGGACGGGACCGGACGGGACGTTCGCGCCGGAAGTGGAAGTCGCCGGCCCGGGTGGAGACGCCTGGGTGCGAATCCGTGAGTCCTTTCTGGACGATGACGGAAAGCGGTACATCTACGGGATGGGCGGCGAGTGCCTGGCATCCCTCGCGGAGGACGTGTACGACGTGAGCGTGGAGGAGTCCGGTCCGCTCAGGGCCGTGATCCGGTGTGAAGGCGCGTTCGAGGCCGATTTGCCGATGCACCATTACGCGGGGTATCGGCCGTTTCGCTTTGTGACCCGAATCTACGCGTACGCGGGCCGCACCGGGTTGCGTGTGCTGCACACCGTAATCGCGGCCTGCAATCCGAGAGAGACCGAAGTGGAGGAAATCGGGCTCCGGGTGCCGGTTTCGCTTTCCGGTTCCGTGAATTACCGTGTTGCCGCAGGCCGGGAGATCGGCGGTACGGCATCCGCGGATGAATCGCTGTTGCTTTCCCAGCGGCTTCACAATCACTTTCGCCTCGACCGCCGTCAGGGCCGGCGCACGGGGACGCTTGCCGAAGGAGACCGGACGGAAGGCTGGATCGCCTGCAGCGACGGCAGCGCGGGCGTTGGCGTCGGCCTTCGCTATATGCCCGAGGAGTATCCGAAAGCGCTTGGACTCTCCGGCATGGGCGACGGGATTGACGTGTATTGCTGGAAAGATCCCGATGGAAAATGCCTTTCTCTGAAGCGGTATTCGGAGGCCGTGGCGTGGGACGAGGGCGAGGGCGTCTACTCGGACGGCACCGGTACGTCCAAGACCACCGAGTTCTTCGTCTGTTTTCACCGGGCATCCGACGCCGCCGGCGTACCGGGACGTCTGAGGGGCTGGCTGGCGCCGCCGCACGTATCCGTGGATCCGGCATGGATGGCGGCCTGCGAGGCGACGGGAGGATTTCAACCCCTCGACGAGGGACGTTTTCCAAAATCCGAGCGGATGATGGCCGGGTTTGTCGACTGGCTCCGGCGGAACATCGAGCTGGGCGCATGGTACGGTTATCACGACTGGGGCGACGCGCTGGTAGCTTGGGACCAGGGCACGGACGACTGGCGTTTCTACGGCCGTTGGGGCTGGTGCAACAGCGAATGGGACCCGAGGCACGGCGTATGGGTGCAGTATATGCGTACCGGACGGGCCCGCGATTTTCTGCTCGGCGAAGCGATGACCCGTCATTCGACGGACGTGGACACCTGCCATTATCACCCGTTCAGGCCATATATGGTAGGTGGCTGTTTCCGGCACAGCGTGGACCATTTCGGCGATGAGAGTTGCGCGTCACACACGTTTCTCGACGGATGGATGGACTATTATTATCTGACCGGCGACCTGCGGACGCTCGAAGTGATCCGTGAGGCCGGCGAGTTTCTGCTGCGTTACCGGTGGACGGAGGATCCGGCATTCAGTTTCAGCCTGCGCAGCATATCGAATACGCTGCGCGGCCTGCTTTACGTGTATGAAGCCACGGGCGACGAACGGTTCAAGGCACGCGCGCTGCAGGTGTACGAGGCGATTGCGCGCGGTCAGAACGAAGATGGTAGCTGGCACAAGCGGTTCCAGGTCTCCACCGCGGAGCGGCTGTCGGACCAGAGGCCGTACGGCATGGCCACCGAGGGCACAACGCTGGCCGTGGAGATGGGCACCGCAGCGCCGTTCACCGACGCCGAGTTTCGCACCTTGAGAGGCGATGCCAGGACGACTCACCGGGTCCTGCCGGTCTCGGAACAGAAGGGGTACCAGACACACTATCTGATGGTGGGGCTGGAGCTGCTCCACCGTCTCACGGATCGTGACGACGTGGGAAAGGTCTACCTCAGAGCCGTGGACTGGTTCTGTGGCGATCCGCAAGGGACGAACGCGGAACATGCCATCCAGGAGAAATACGGCGGCGTCCTGTGCCGCCACCTGGGATACGCGTACCGGATGACGGGGAACCGGAACTACCTGGAGATCGGCCGGGCGGTCTTGCAGGAACTGATCGAAGGCCAGGATTGGAGCGACGATCCGAAACGCCACGGGGCCGTGGAAATGAGTCCCATGCATATCAGTCTCCTGTTTTTCGGCGTGCCCTACTTTCTCGGCGCATTGTCCCATGCCGGGATGGGAGAGGATTGACGGGGAGTGCGGTGTCGTCCCCGCGGGCAAGCAACGCGGGGAACCCGTGTACGTGCAGACGTTAATCAGCCAATGGAGGTCGCAGAGATGGCAGGTACGGGGCGTGTTCGGGTTGGAATTCTGGGTCAGGGGCGCAGCGGACGCGATATTCACGCGGAGTGGTTGTGCCGTTCGCCCGAGAAATATACCATTGTCGCCGTGTCGGATCTGTTGCGGGACCGGCGCGACCGCGCGGTACGGGAGTTCGGGTGCGACGTATTCGCAGACTATAGGGACGTGCTGGCGCGGGAGGACGTCGACCTGGTCGTCAACGCACTTCCCAGCCATCTGCACGCGCAAAGCACCGTGGAAGCGTTCCGGGCCGGCCGTCACGTCGTCTGTGAAAAGCCCGTGGCGGCAAGCACGGGCGACTTTCGCCGCATGGTGGCTGCGTCCCGGCGCGCGGGCAGAATCCTGGCGCCGTTTCAGCAGTCCAGGTACGCGCCGCACTTTCAGCAGATTCGCAGGGTGATCGATTCCAGGGTCCTGGGGAGAATCGTGCAGATCCGCATTGCGTTCAACGGATTCGCGCGGCGATGGGACTGGCAGACCCTCCAGGAATTCAGGGGCGGAAACCTTTTGAATACGGGGCCGCACCCGATGGACCAGGCGCTCTGTCTGCTGGAATGGAAGAAGCCCGCCGTGCAATGCATCATGGACAGGACGAATACCTATGGCGACGCGGAGGACCACGTTAAGGTGCTGCTGCGGCGGAAGGGGTCGCCCACGATCGATCTGGAGATATCCTCGTGCGACGCCTTTTCCGGAGACATGTACCACGTTTACGGGACCCGCGGCGGGCTGGCCGGCGGTTCCGGCGGCCTGAAGTGGCGGTTCTACGATCCCGGTTCATCGCCGGAACAGCGGTTGATCCGAACGCCGCTGCCCGGTCCGAGCTATTGCAGGGAGGAGCTGGCGTGGACCGAGGCCTCGTGGGCGCCCGATGAAGCGGAGAAGGATGCGTTTACGTTTATGTCCCGAGCGTTCTATGATCATTTGCATAAAGTCATAAGGGACGGTGCGGCATTGTACATCACGCCGGATCAGGTCGCCGTGCAGGTGGCTGTGATGGAAGAATGCCACCGGCAGAATCCGCTGTCCAGACGCAAGCCAAGAGGCTGGAAAAACGGGAAATAGAAAAAGGATACAGCATGGCGAATATCAGTCGGACGGTCCTGGTCGGTTGCGGGGGGATGGGCCGACAGCATCTGAAGATCATCCGGGGAATGCCCGATTTCGAGATTGCCGGCATCTGCGACGTGTTCGACGAAGCGTTGATTGAAGCCGGTGACACGTTCGGGGTGACGGCGCGGTACACGGACTTCGATCGGATGTACGACGAGACGCGGCCCGATCTCGTCGTGGTGGCCACGCAGACGAGGGGACATCGCGAGCCGGCGGTGGCGGCGCTGCGGCGCGGGATATCCGTTCTTTGCGAGAAGCCGATCGCCATCGATCCCGCCGAGGCGGACGAGATGGTAGCGGCGGCTGCCGCATCGGGCGCGAAGCTGGCCGTCAACCAGCAGAGCCACGTGAGTTCAGCCGTATTGACGGCGCGGAAGAAGATTCGCAGCGGGGATATCGGGCAGGTCGTTCTCGTGCGCGGACGGAACAAGTCCGGGCGCCGGAGTGGAAACGAGTTTACGGAAATGGGAACCCACGTCGCCGACATGATGATGCGCTTCGGCGGTTCGCCCGCGTGGTGTTCCGGCAACGTCTGGTACGAGGGACGCCTGGCGAACGTCAGAGACGTGATGGAAGCAAAGGAAATGTCGCCGCGGGACCGGGACTCAGGGCTTGTAGCGGGCGACCGGGCAACGGCGCAGTACGGCTTCGAGGACGGCGTTCTGGGAGAAATTCACTTCCTGGGTTTCGGGTCGGCCATGAGCGAGAACTACGGTGTGGACGTTATCGGGACCGAAGGGCAGCTATCGGTCCGCGCGTCAGGCAGGGTTGGGCAGGCGCTCTGGCATCTTCCCAGGCCCATGGAAGGTTTGCCGGGGGGCCACGGGGACTGGGCGCCGGTTCCGTTGGGCGACTCCGGGGACGGCGATTCCATTGCCAGGATGTATCACCGGCTGGTCGCGGCGATTGAGTCGGGGACGGACCCGCCCTCGAGCGGGGTCGACGCCCGGACGGCGTTCGAGATGATCCTCGGCATCTACCAGTCACACAGGGAGGGCGGGCGCCGCGTGGCGTTGCCGCTTTCGGACCGCCGGCATCCGCTGGATGCATGGCGGGATGAGACGTCGGATTCAGATCGGAAATAGACATGTCGATTGCCGAAAGCGTCAAAGCGGCGAGGGACGAGCTGGATGCCCACGTGCGTGACACCGTGGCATGGCATTTCGATCCGGAAACGGGTTGCCCGTTCTGGCTGGAATTCGCGGACGGTCTGGACTTCGATCCGCGGCGGGAGATCGGGCGTTTCGAGGACCTGCAAATCCTCGGCCATTTTCAGGACGAATGGCTGCGCGGCGGCCCCGTGCGCCGTTGGATTCCCCGCGGAAGCGAGGGGAAACGGACCTACGTCTTCGAAACGGGCGGGTCCACCGGGGTGCCGAAGTACCGGATCAGCCAGGACGACTTCCAGACCGACTACGAGATATTCAGCGGGTACCTTTCGGACGAGACGTTTCCCAGGGGCGCCGACTGGCTGATGCTGGGTCCCACGGGTCCGCGGCGGCTGCGGCTGGCGGTGGAATACCTCTGCCAGATCCGCGGCGGCATCTGTTTTCTGGTGGATCTGGACCCCAGATGGGTCAACAAACTGATCGCGCGCGGCGCCCTCCAGGAGCTGGAACTCTACAAGGCCCACGTGATCGATCAGGCGCTGACCATTCTGAGGGCAAACGACAACGTGAAGTGCATGTTTGCGACTCCGAAGCTTCTCGAAGCGATTTGCGAAAAGATTTCATTGAAAAAGGCCGGCATTTCGGGGATATTTTGCGGAGGGACCGAGATGGACGCGCAGTTCAACCGGTTTGCGAGAGAAGAACTGGTTCCTGGAATCGACTTCGTACCCACGTATGGAAATACGTTGATGGGCCTGGCATACTCCAAGCCGCTCGAACCTTCGGACAACTACGCCATTACTTATTATCCGCCGGTCCCGCGCGCAGTAATCGAACTGGTGGACCCCGATAATCCTGACGAACATGTGGAATACTACGCGGTTGGCAGGGTGATGCTGACAACCCTGACCCGGGAGTTCTTCATGCCGCGGTTTCTGGAACGTGACGAAGGCGAACGTGCGGAACCCGTCGAGGCGTTTCCCTGGGACGGGGTGAGGAATCTGGGTCTGTTCTCCGAGATGCAGGAGTCAGTGGTCGTGGGCGTATATTAACGGGAAGGCCCGACAGCGATCCACGAGGATGGTATGACTCATATTCCGATCCTGAGAGCGGGAAAGCCATACACGAGTCTGGACGTCCAGGAAATCCCGCACGTTCAGACCGGAGAACCGCTCGTGCGGGTCAGCCAGGCGAATCCAGGCCTGATCGCGAGGGAACTCAACGCCGCGCACGCGAAAAAGCAGGCCCTGGATGCATTCAGCGTTTCCGATCTTGCGGCCATAACGCGCCGGGCCGGCCGGCTGTTCGCGGAGGCGGACCTGCCGCTGGACGGCCAGGCGCAATCGCCGGGGGACTACGTCCGACAGGTCTCAGGGACAACGGGAATTCCCGAAACCCTTTGCCGGGAGAACATGGAAAAGATCCGGCTGGCCTGCGCGCAGATCGATGCCGTACTCGCCGGTCTGACGCGCGGGCTGGATCTGACTGTGCTGGACAGGGGGTGGGCGCCGGAAAACGGCCGGCCATTGAGCTATGTCCGCCAGACCGACGCGCTTGGCGCCGTATTGCCGAGCAATTCGCCGGGTGTGCATTCGCTCTGGACGCCGTCGATTTCACTCAAGGCGCCCGTCGTACTGAAACCCGGCCGGGAAGACCCCTGGACCCCATATCGGATCGCACAGGCGTTTTTCGCCGCGGGATGCCCCGGCGAGGCGTTCGGCATCTATCCGACCGGGCACGCCGGCGCCAACGAAATCCTCCTGCGGTGCGGGCGCTCCCTTCTGTTCGGGGGCGGCGCCACGGTCGCGCCGTGGCTGCACGATCCGCGGGTGTCGGTCCATGGCCCTGGCCGCAGCAAGGTGATCCTGGGAGAAGACGTGGTGGAACGCTGGGAGGACTTCCTGGACGTGATCCTGGTTTCGATCGCGGCCAACGGAGGTCGTTCCTGCATCAATGCTTCCGGCGTATGGACGCCCGCGTACGGACGCGAGATTGCCGAGGTGATTTCACAGCGGCTCGCAGAAATCGAGGCCCGGCCGTTGAACGATCCGAAGGCCCGGATTGCCGCATTTTCCAATCCGGCCGCGGCCGCCGGGATTTCCAACATGATCGACGTCCAGCTGAAAAGCGGCGGAGCCGAGGATCTCACCGCGGGCCTGCGCGGCGGCCGGATTGCCGAACTGGACGGCCTGACGTTCCTGAATCCGACGCTGGTATGGTGTGAGTCTCCGGAACACCCCCTTGCGAATACGGAATACCTGTTTCCCTTTTCGAGTGTGGTCGAAGTGCCTCAGGCGGAGGTGGTACACCGGATCGGGCCCAGCCTGGTGGTCACGGCGTTGACTGAGTATGAAGACCTCGTCGGGGAGTTGTTGAATTCGCCTCACGTGGACCGACTTAACGTGGGGCCAATCCCCACGAACCGGATCTCGTGGGACCAGCCGCACGAAGGCAATCTGTTCGATCACCTCTACCGTCAGCGAGCGTTTCAGTTCGCTCGGGGAGCGTAAGGTTTCCCGCGTGCAACCATTCGACCTTCATCCTGCGCCGCGGGTGATCTTCGGCGAGGGCGCGCTGGCCCGGCTCCCGGAGCTGGCGGACGGATTGGACGGAGGACGAATACTGCTCGTGACCGATCCGGGGATTATCAACGCGGGCATCGCGGACAGGGCGTTGGGCATGCTGCGGGGGGCGGGGCGCGACGTCTTCCTGTTCGCCGACGTGGACGAGAACCCGACGACGGTCCACGTGGACGCGGGCGTGGCGGCGGCTTCAGCGCACGGCGGGATCGGTCTCATCGTGGGCCTGGGCGGCGGCAGCGCAATGGATTGCGCCAAGGGCGTCAACTTCATTCTCACGAACGGCGGGCGCATGGAGGACTACCGCGGGATGGGCGGGGCGCCGCGCCCGATGCTGCCGTCGATCGGCATTCCGACCACCGCCGGAACTGGGAGCGAGGCCCAGTCCTTTGCGTTGATTTCCAGGCCGGATACCCACGAAAAGATGGCCTGCGGCGACCTCAAGGCGCGATTTCGCGGCGTCATTCTGGATCCGGAGCTCACCGCGAGCGCACCGGGACACGTGGTCGCGGCATCGGGAATCGATGCCATCGCCCATGCGGTGGAAAGCTGCGTGTGTACGCGGCGGAACCCGGTATCGGGAATGTACGCGCTGGAGGCTTGGCGTCTGCTCGCATCCGGATTCGAAGCCGCGCTGGCGCCGGCGGCCGGCGCGAAGGCCAGGGCCGCCATGCTTCTGGGCGCGCACTTTGCGGGAATGGCGATTGAAAATGCCATGCTGGGCGCCGCACACGCCTGCGCCAACCCGCTGACGGCCCGCTATGGAATCACACATGGCGTCGCGGTGGGCGTAATGCTTCCGTCGGTGATCCGGTTCAATGGAGAAACGGATGGCGCGCTCTACAAGGGCTTTGGGTTGACGCCCGGTGCGCTCGCGGAACGGATCGAACGATTCGCGAGCGCGGCGAATCTGCCCTTCCGCCTTCGAGAATTGCGCGTGGAAGCGGGACGCCTCCCCGAACTGGCGTCGGATGCGGCACGGGAGTGGACGGGTACGTTCAATCCACGGCCGGTCCGGGAATCCGACTTTCTGGCGTTATATGAAGAGACGTACTGAGTTCCATTCCCATCGAAGAGCGACGTGCAGGTGGAACGTTTTTCTCACATTCTGCGTCCTGTACGTACCGGTGTCCGTCTGCGTTGCCGGCGAGACGTCCTGGCCGCGGTTCCGTGGCGATGCGCAATCCTCGGGACTCGCGCATGAATCGCTGTCCGACAGTCTGGTTGTCCTGTGGGCTGCCCGTGTGCCGGAAGGCATTGAGTCCACCGCGGCGATCCGGGGGGGAACCGTTTTCATTGGGGGGCTGGACGGGAACCTCTATGCGTTTGATTTCGTCACCGGCGCATTGAAGTGGAAGTATTCCGCGAGCGGAGAAATCAAGTCGTCGCCGCTTGTGGCGCGCAACGCCGTCTTCTTCGGTGATGGAGACGGCGGCTTCCACGCCGTGGACGCGTCATCCGGAGAGGGGCTGTGGACCTATCGGACGGAAGGAGAGATCATCTCTTCCGCCGCGGCGCACGAAGGGCGGGTGATCTTCGGGTCCTATGATCAGTTCCTTTACTGTCTCGCAATGGCGGACGGGAGCTTGGTGTGGAGGGTGGAGACGGAGGGCTACGTTCATGGCTCTCCGGCCCTTTGGGAAGGACGCGTGCTTGTCGCCGGTTGCGACGGCAGGATGCGCATGGTGAACGCCGCCAGCGGGCGTGAACACTCAAGGGTGGAGCTATTCGACTACGTCGCTGCAAGTGCTGCCGTGCGCGGCGAAAGGGCATACGCGGGCACCTTCGGAAACCAGGTCCTGGGCGTGGATCTGTCGAAAGCGAAAGTCCTGTGGCGGTACGAGCATCCCAGTCGCAAGTTTCCGTTCTACGCGTCTCCGGCGGTCAACGGGGAACACGTTATTGTTGCCGGGCGCGACAAACTGGTGCGTGCGCTGCGTCCGGACGATGGTGAGTTGATCTGGATTCGGTCGTTCCGGTCCCGGCTGGATTCATCGCCCGTGATTGCGGGCAATCGCGTGTTTGTGTGCACCACCGCCGGGAAGATTGTGGCGCTGGATCTGGATTCCGGTGAGCCGCGATGGGAATTCCAGGCCGGATCGGGAGTATTGGCTTCGCCGAGCGTGGCCGGCGGCAGGCTCGTGATCGGAACGACCGACGGGATTCTGTACTGTTTTGGAAATGAGGAAAGGGAATGAGTACCCAGGTTCACGTCCCGGAGCCCGCGACCTCCAGGAAAGAGTGGAGCGAAACCGCGGTCGGCAGCGTTTTCGTATCCAACTATCCGCCGTATTCATTCTGGAGGGACGGCCACAATTCGCGGGTTGAGGCGATGTTGCAGGTCCCGGAACCGTCGCCGGCGGATGTGCCGCTCGGGCTGTATCTGCATATCCCGTTTTGCAGGAAACGGTGCAAATTCTGCTATTTTCGCGTGTATACCGATCGCAACAGCGCTGAGATCCAGGTCTATCTGGATGCGCTGGCCAGAGAGGTGGAAAACTACGCCGCCCTGCCCAGGATTACCGGACGCAGCCTGCAATTCGTCTACTTCGGCGGGGGGACGCCGTCGTATATCAGCGTGAAACACCTGAAGGCGCTGGTGGATCGGCTGAAGGCCGTGTTGCCGTGGGATGCCGTCGAAGAGGTCGCGTTCGAGTGCGAGCCGGGCACGCTCACACAGCCGAAGGTTGCGGCCATCCGCGAAATCGGCGTGACGCGATTGAGCCTGGGTCTGGAGAACCTGAATGACGGGATCCTGAGGGAGAACGGCCGGGCGCACGTCGGAAAAGAGATCTACCGGGCAATGGGCTGGGTGAAGAAGCAGGCGTTCGAACAGGTGAACGTGGACCTGATATCGGGGATGGTGGGCGAAACGTGGACGACGTGGAAGGAGACCGTTCAGGGCACGATTGACCTGGACCCCGACAGCGTGACGATCTATCAGATGGAACTGCCGTTCAATACGACGTATTCGAAGGCGCTTCTGGATGGAAACGGTGTGACGGTTGCCGACTGGGAGACGAAGCGGGCGTGGCATGCCCATGCGATGGACGCGTTCGGCGAGGCCGGCTACGAGATCTCCAGCGCCTATACGATGGTCAAGAAGGGCCGCCCGAAGCGCTTTGTCTATCGGGACGCGCTCTGGCGGAGCGCGGACCTGATCGGCGCGGGCGTCGCTTCGTTTTCACACGTGGGCGGGATACACTTTCAGAATCACACCCAGTGGGACCCATACGTCGACGACTGCATGCGAGGGCAACTCCCGCTGAACCGGTCCTTTGTACCTACCCGCGAGGAATGCATGGTCCGTGAGATGATCCTGCAGCTGAAGCTGGGACGGATCGAGACCGGATATTTCAAGGACAGATTCGACGTGAATATCCTGGAACGGTTTGGCGAGCCCTACGCACGACTCAGGGACTTCGGCATGCTGGAATTCGACGCGAAAGAGGTCAGGCTGACACGCAACGGGTTGTTGCGGGTAGACCAGTTGTTGCCGGAGTTCTACGACGAAAAATACCGCAATTCGCGTTATACATGAAGAATATTGAATATCACACCTGTCCAGTACAGAATCCGACATTGGACCGGTGTGTTTGACGTCCCCGGGAGCGAGGGCATCCAGGTTATGGGTCACCTAACAGCGGTTTAATGACGTCCAATGTACTATATAACGCGTGGTCATTGAGCTTGTCGAAATGCCCGCTATTCAAAAGCCATTCGATCCTTCGCCGGCCCTTCGACAGGCTAAGGGGACGGCTGGGCTTTCGCGACTCTCCCGCGAGGGGGGAGTGATTGGTCCATCAAGCCGGCGCGGGCGTTTCGTGCCATCCATTTGATTGCGGCTGAGCATAGCGAAGCCGCGCAAGGTACGCCTTTACTGTAGCTTCACTTTCTCGCGGAGTCTGTCTATGAAATACAGGTTCTATCTTAGTTTCGCATTTGTGCTGTGCTTTTCTCCCGCACGTGCGGATTGGCCCCAGTGGCTGGGTCCCGACCGAACGGGAATTTCCACCGAAACGGGATTCCTGAAGACCTGGCCCAAAAACGGTCCTGAGGTCCTCTGGAAGAAGAATCTCGGCGCGGGGTTTTCGGGGATCTCGGTGGCCGATGGCCGTGTATTCACCATGTTTGCGGAGGGTGACGATGAGTTCGTCGTCTGTCTGGATGAGGAGTCGGGCGACGAAATCTGGAGGCTAAGGACGGGGGGCATGTTCGAGGAGTGGCAGGGGGGCGACGGACCCCGATCGCAGCCGACGGTGAACGGCGAACGGGTCTATGTCCTCGGCGCAGAGGGAACGCTGTACGCGCTGAAGGCGGGAAACGGCGAAACGATCTGGACGGTGGACCTTGTCGGCGGACTCGGCGGCCGGTTTCCACGGTTTGGATTTTCGACGTCGCCGCTGGTGGAAGGCGACTTTCTGTACCTGGAGGCGGCGACGCGCAACGGGACGTTCCTGGCGCTGCGCAGGGACGACGGAAAAGTCGCCTGGGCGTCCCAGAGTGACGTGGCTTCCTATTCATCGCCCATCGCCGTGGATCTCGCCGGCGCGCGTCAGGTGGTTTACTTCTCCGGGGACGCCCTGGTCGGGCTTTCGCCGGCGGACGGATCCCTTTACTGGAGGTATCCCTGGAAGACGTCGTACGATCTGAACATCGCAACGCCGATCCTGGTACCGCCGGACCAGGTCTTCATTTCATCGGGCTACGACCATGGCGCGGCCCTGTTGCGAATCGAGGCAGGCAGCGGCGGATTCTCGGTGACCCGGGTCTGGGAGAGCCGGCGGATGAAGAATCATTTCGGCACGTCCGTGCTGGTGGGGGACTATCTGTACGGTTTCGATAACGCCATCCTGAAATGCATCGAAGCCCGGACCGGGAAAGAGCAATGGAAACACCGCGGGTACGGCAAGGGGGCGTTGATGTACGCCGACGGCCATCTCCTGCTGATGAGCGACAACGGACGGCTGGCCCTGGCAGAGGCAACGCCGGACGGATTCGAGGAAAAAGCCGGAGCGCAGGTGCTTGACGGCCGCAGCTGGACGATGCCGACCCTGGCCAACGGCCGCGTGTTCGTCAGGGATATGCGCAAGATTGTCTGCGTGGATCTTCGTTACGGTGGTTAGGAATTACTGGTGAAAGGATTTCGAATGTTGTTGCTATTCCGAACGGGTCTGCTGGTGGGGATTCTTTTGTGTCTATCTGCCAACGTCCTGTTTGCAGCGGACAATAAGGCGGACGAGGAAGAAGGGGATGACCTTCCCGTTTACGCCGGTGAAGAGATCGTCGTGACCGAGAGCAAGGAAAAAGTCGCCACGATCGGTTCCGTCGCAAGCAAGATCCCCGTCCCTCTGGGTGAAACGCCCGCCAGCGTCAGCGTGGTCAACCGCGGGCTGATCGAACACCAGAGCGGCGTGGTCCTCGGCGACGCCCTCCGCAACGTGAGCGGCGTGAACGTGCAGACGGTGTTCGGCGTGACGGACTTTTTCGTGATTCGCGGATTCGACTCGCTGTCCAGCGGGCTGGTGCTGACGGACGGCGCTTCCGAGCCGGAGGCCACGTTCTACAATCTCTACAATCTCGACCGGGTGGAGGTGCTGAAGGGCCCGGGAGCGTTTCTCTACGGCGGCAATCCGCTGTCCGGATCCGTGAATCTGAACCGGAAGCAACCCGTCTTCAAGCGCACGTTTCAGGCCAGGGGCGCTTACGGTCCCTTCGGGAGTCTGAGAAGCAGCGTCGACGCCGGCTGGGGGGACCCGGCGCGGGGCGCGGCCGTGCGTTTCAACGGCCTCCGGCAGGTTTCCGACAACTACCGTGACGACAAGAGCAGCGGCATCTGGGCCTTGAATCCCGCCGTCACGGTGCGAAACGACAGGACGACGGCCACGGCGAATTTCGAGTACGTGACCAGCGAGTACAAGTCCGATTCGGGGTTGCCGGTGGCCGGAGGCCAACTGGCGGACGTGCCGCGGACCCGCTCCTACCAGTCGCCGTTCGACGTTTCGGACCAGGAGATTTATCGGGTGCGGATGGATGTGCAAACCCGATTGTCTCCGCGGGTTGCGCTGCGCAATAAGCTGTATTTTACGGATTTTTCCTGGATCTCCAACGGTACGCTGTTCAACGGCGTGTATCCTAACGCCGCGGGCAGCCAGGACCTGGTCAGGACGTTGCTGCTCCTCGACGACCGGCAGAAGGTGTTTGGCAATCAGACTGAGTTCGTGTTCTCGTTCTCCACGGGACGGGTGAGGCATACGCTGCTGGCGGGTCTGGAGCTGATGCGGTGGCAGGACAGGTTTACGCTCGATGTCGCGGTCCTGCCGAATATCGATCTGTATGCGCCGGTCGAAACGGCCGTGTTGCCGTATTTTGTCGTACCGGGTCAGTCCCGCGCGGCCGATGCGACGAGCGGCGTGGTTGCGCCGTTTGTGGTCGACCGGATTGTCTTTTCAGATTTTTTCCAGGCGTTTGTGGGCGGCCGCATCGACCGGATCCGGTACGACGACCCTGTCACGTCAACGTCCAGGGCGTTTAACGAACTCAGTCCGATGGCCGGCGTGGCGTTGAATCCAGCGGAGGACCTGACCGTCTATGCCAGCGCGGGCAAGGCGTTTGCGCCGCCGTCGAGCCTTGTTGCGGGACCGCGGGACGTTGAATCGGCCACGCAGTTCGAGGCCGGCGCGAAGAGATACCTCGTTGACAACCGCCTTCACGCGTCACTGGCTGTCTTCGATCTGCGCAAATACGACATCGGCATCCCGGATGAGACGGGCGTGACAAAACAGGACGGGGACCAGCGGTCGCGGGGCATGGAACTGGAAGTGATGGCGCGTCCCGGCGGCGGGTGCCACGTGTTCCTGACATACGCGTATTCAAACGCGGAACTGACACGGTTTACGGAGATGTTGGCCGTACCCACACCCACCGGGATGCAATTCCGGCACCTGGACCGGTCCGGCAACAGGCCGGCCTTCTCGCCGCGACACATTCTGAATGTCTGGAGTGCGCTGGGGTTCGAAAACGGCATCGAACTGGGATTGGGCGCCAGGTACGTCGGCAGCCAGTTCATCGCGGAGGACAATCAGTACCGTATCGACGGCGTGCTGACGCTTGACGCTTCGGCATCCTACACATTCGGGCACGCGACAATCAGACTCAATGCCAGGAACCTGACCGATCGCGAATACGAGACGCGCGGGTTCGGCGCGATGTCGGTGATTCCGGCGCCGCCCTTCGGCCTGTACGGCGCCATTCAGGTCGACCTGTGAGTTCCGTCAATCACAACCCGGACCGGGACGAACGGGTCGAATCGCAGTTCGGGCGCCTGAGGGACATGCTGGACCGTGTCCTGCGGGACAACGCGTTTTACAGAGAAAAGCTGACGCGCGCGGGGATATCCACGGCCGGGGAGATTCGCACCCTCGACGATTACCGGCGGCTCCCTTTTACAACCAAGGCTGAACTGTCTGCCGACCAGGACGCCCACCCGCCGTACGGGTCCAATCTGACGTACCCTCCGCGGGATTACATCCGGATCCATCAGACGTCGGGCACGACGGGCAGGCCCCTGCGCTGGCTGGACACCCGACGAAGCTGGAACTGGTTCGCCGGGTGCTGGCGCCCGGTTTTCGATGGCGCCGGTGTAACGCCCGGGGACCGGCTGTTTTTCGCCTTCTCGTTCGGACCGTTTATCGGGTTCTGGAGCGCGCATGAAGCCGCCCGGCTGATCGGGGCGATGGCCATTACGGGCGGATCGATGTCGTCTGCGCAGCGGCTTCTCGCCATCGGAGAACACCAGGCGACGGTCCTGATCTGCACGCCGACGTACGCGCTGCATCTGGCGGAGGTGGCCGAAAAAGAGGGAATCGATATCGCGAACTCCAGCATTCGCACCACGATCCACGCCGGGGAGCCCGGGGCCGGTCTGCCCGCGACGAGGCGGCGGATCGAGGAAGCCTGGGGCGCGAGATGTTTCGACCAGGCGGGCGCAACCGAGGTGGGCGCGTGGGGGTTCGAGTGCCGCGCCCGGAACGGCATGCACGTGAACGAAGGCGAGTTCATCTGTGAGGTGATCGATCCGGATTCCGGGGAGCAGGCTGATGAGGGTGAGCTGGTCCTGACGAACCTGGGCAGGGTGGGGATGCCGGTGATCCGTTACCGGACCGGCGACCGCGTCCGGCGCGCGAAGGGAGCATGTCCCTGTGGCTCCGGGTTTCTCCGGCTGGAAGACGGCGTCATCGGCCGCATCGACGGCGGGATCATCATTCGCGGGATCGTCATCTACCCGAGCGCCGTCGATAACGTCGTCAGGTCCTTTCCGGAAGTAACGGAGTACGCGGTGGACGTGTTCAGGTGTCGCTCCCTGGACGAAATGGAGATCCGCGTCGAAGTCAGGGGAAAATCACCGGACGCCGTTGCGGATGACGTGGCGCGGGAGGCGAGACGGAAGCTGGGGTTTCGCGTCGGGGTTCGTGCGGTCGACCCGAACACGCTGCCCAGGTTCGAACTGAAGGCGAGACGGTTTACGGACCATCGAAACTGAGACGATCGGATGCGTTCAGACTCCTACGATGTGATTGTTATCGGCGGCGGCCCCGCGGGGAGTACCACCGCGGCGCTGGTGGCCGAATACGGCCATCGCGTGTTGTTGCTCGAGCGGGAGCGGTTTCCCCGGTTTCAGATCGGCGAATCGCTGATGCCCGGTACGTACTGGTCGTTCAAACGGCTGGGCGTTCTGGAAGAGCTGAAGAAGAGCGCGTTCGTCAGGAAATACAGCGTGCAGTTCTTCGGTGCTTCGGGAAAGGGATCGGCGCCATTCTACTTCCACCGGCACGACCCGCACGAGAGTTCGGTCACCTGGCAGGTTCTGCGAAGCGAGTTCGACCGGATGATGCTGGACAACGCCCGCGAGAAAGGGGCGCGCGTGATGCAGGGGGCCGCCGTTCAGGAAGTCCTTTTCGACGGAGACCGGGCCGTCGGCGTCAGGGCGAAAGTTGCCGACGGCAGCCTGAATGACCTCCCGGCCCGCGTGGTCGTGGATGCAACGGGCCGCAGCGCATTGATTTCCCGCAAACTGAAAATCAAGACGGAGGAGCCCACCCTCAGGAAGGCGTCCCTTTTCACGCATTTCGAGAGCGGGTCCAGGGACGACGGGATCGACGAGGGGGCGACCCTGATACTGCACACCTGCACGAAGGACGCCTGGTTCTGGTATATCCCGCTGGCCGGCGACGTGGTCAGCGTGGGAGTGGTTGGAGATATCGGGTACCTGTTGCAGAAGCGGGAGGGAACGCCCCAGGAGATATTCGAAGAGGAATTGGAGAAGTGCCGGCCGATGCAGGACCGGCTGGAGCGCGCCCGGCAGCTGTTTCCCATGAAGGTGACCAGCGATTTCTCCTACCGGGCCCGTTCGGTTTCCGGAGATGGCTGGGTGCTGGTTGGCGACGCCTATGGATTTCTGGATCCGGTCTATTCGTCCGGCGTGTTCCTGGCGCTCAAGTCCGGCGAAATGGCGGCCGATGCGATTCACGAGGCATTTCTGAACGACGACTTTTCCGCGAAGCGACTCGGTAAATGGGGTGAGGAATTCATCCCCGGAATGGAAGCCGTTCGAAAGCTGGTCTACGCGTTCTACACAAAGGAATTCAGCTTCAGCCGGTTCCTCGACGCCCATCCCGAGTGTCTCGACGGCATCGTGGACATCCTGAGCGGAAAGATCTATATCAACGATGTCACGCACATCTTCGGACCGATGGGACAGATGTGCGATCTGCCCGACGACGAGGCGCACTATGGAAGAGCAATTAAGAATTAGGAATTGAGAATTAAGAATTGTAAAGTGCTGGCGAGGGATTTTGGAGACGAATTCACTGCTGTCCAAGACAGTTTGAAGAAAACTATTTTGGATGCGTAAGTACTTGGTTTTCTTGACAGTCGTTTCGAAGTGCCAATGCAGGTCACCTTCTTTTGGCCACGGCTTACCAGAACAGAAACCGAATTGGGACCGGAGTGGTTGGCGTTCCCGGGAGCGAGGGCATCCTGCCCTCGACATCGAATAACACGTCGCACACGGTGTTTTCCGCGAAACGGTGTTGGATTGAATGGCCCCGTGAGTCTCTCGACGCGAACAGGGGTAGGCGACGCGAAGTTCGAGGGCAGGATGCCCTCGCTCCGGTTTCAGGCGGATCATGTCTTGATAGCGGCTGGAAATGACGATTTTGGACAGGCGTGAGACGAAATGAAGGATGATAACATTGTCCAGGTAAAAGGCTATGGATTTGCAGTTCGAGAATCCACTCCGATGCCGAAGAACTCCGTCGGCTTCTCGCAGCGATCCAGAAGACCACAAAGGACAAACACAACGCCCGATCCTGATTCTTAATTCGTAATTCTTAATTCGTAATTCTCAATTCTCAATTGCCTTTTTTCCATGCGAATTGCCTATATCGCCGCCGGCGCCGCGGGGATGTATTGCGGAAGTTGCATCAACGACAATACGCTGGCCCTGGCGCTGAGGCGCAAGGGAGTTGATCTGGCGCTGATTCCAACGTACACGCCGCTGCGGACCGATGGTCCCAACGCGAGCATCGACCGGGTGTTCTACGGTGGAATCAACGTCTATCTGCAGCAGAAACTGGCGTTCTTTCGTCGCGCGCCGGAATTCGTGGACCGCATGATGAACGCGCGGACGCTGTTGAATTCCCTTTCGTGGTTCAGCGGGTCGACGCGTGCGGAAGAGTTGGGGGCGCTCACGGTCTCCATGCTGAAGGGCGAACAGGGTTCCCAGAAGAAGGAACTGAAGAAGCTGGTCCGGTGGTTGAAAGACGACCTGCGGCCGGACCTTGTTCATCTGACGAATACCATGTTTCTGGGCATGGTACGTGAATTGAAGCGTGAACTGGGCGTACCTGTTCTGTGTTCCGTGCAGGGTGAGGAGGTTTTTCTCGACGGGTTGATCGAGCCGTATCGGGACGAGGCGCTGTGCGCGATGCGCGAACGGGCGGGCGACGTGGACGCCTTTGTGGCAACGTGCGACTGGTACGCGGCGTCCATGGCCGCGTATCTGAATGCGCCGCGCGAACGCTTCCGCGTGGTTCCCCTGGGTATCCGTCTGGACGGCCATGGCCGTGGCGAGCGTGTTTTGCCGGAGACACCGTTTACGATCGGCTACATGGCACGCATCGCGCCTGAGAAGGGATTGCATCTTCTGGTGGATGCCGTGGGGCGGCTGGCGGAACAGGCGGGAAGCGAAAAAATCAGGCTGCTGGCGGCGGGTTATCTGGGCGGGCGTGAGAAGCGCTATTTTCGCGAAGTCGTCTCGCTGATCGAATCCCACGGCCTTTCCGGCGCATTCGAGTACCGGGGCGAGGTGGACCGGCAGCAGAAGATCGAATTCCTGAACAGCATCCATGTTCTGTCCGTACCAACGCCGTACCGCGAGCCGAAGGGGCTGTTCGTACTCGAAGCGCTGGCCAACGGCACGCCCGTGGTCCAGCCGCGTCACGGTACGTTCCCGGAGCTTCTCGAACGCACCGGCGGCGGCATCCTGGTCGATCCGGACTCTCCGGCGGCGCTTGCGGAGGGGTTGTCCCGGATGATGGGTGACAGGGAGGCCCGGGAAGCCATGGGGAGGAGGGGACGTGCGGCCGTGCACCTGACGGCCAGCGACACGTGCATGGCGGATGCCATGCTGGACGTCTATCGACATTTCGTCGCGGCGTGATCCGTCCGCTGGCGGAGGTCCCGCCGACGGTTCACGACAGGTTTTGCGAAGGAGGAGAATCTATGCCGGCCGAACAGGCATCCACGTCAGGGCTGACCTGGCTGATTTTCGCCGCCATGACGGTTGGGTCATGGGGACTGTACGGGATCTTTCTGCATACCGGGCAAATTGCAATGGCAGATCCCGTGAACGGACGGTACAAAGCCTTCCTGCTGGTGGGCGTAGCCTATCTGCTGACCGCGGTAATCGGTTCAATGGTCGTTCTCTGGGTGAACGGCTCGGACTGGTCGTTTCCCGCGCGCGGGTTCACGTGGTCTCTGCTTGCGGGCACCGTGGGCGCAATCGGCGCATTCGGCGTCCTCCTCGCGTTCGGGGCCCGGGGCACGCCTGCCGTTGTGATGTCGATCGTGTTCGCGGGGGCGCCCATTGTAAATGCCGTCGTGTCAATGGCCGTACACCCGCCTGCCGGCGGATGGGGCGCGCTGAACTGGCAGTTCGTGCTGGGCATTGTGCTTGCGGCGATGGGGGGGTGCCTGGTAACGCTCTTCAAGCCGGCGTCGTGAAGCCGTAGAGAAAGCTGTCAGCTAAGACCGAAACAAAACCGAAAACCCCCTTTCCCCAAATTCCCTGCCTACGGCGTGTTCCTTAAAAGCGGGGAGACGGAAGACGGGAGAGGGGAGAGATTGCCTGCCTTGTAAGGTTTCTTCTCGTGCCGGAGGCAAGAAGGAATATTGTACCGGGCGAAGATTTCTTCTACCGGCTACCCTCTACCTTCTCACCGCCTTTAGAATTGTCGCCGCTGGGCGCGGGGCCTGCCATGTGCATGGCGCGAATACCCTCACAGGACGCACCTGATCCACTGGCCTTCCAACCCTGGAGGTTACCGTAAATCGTTGCTGAACGGAACAACGCACCCTGCTCCGGGAGTGCTCTGGATTGGCACCGTGTCTGTAAATCGTGTGGTTTCCGGGGTAAGAGCAGCTATCAGCCACCAGCCAGAAGCGGTTCGTTTTAAGGTTAGCGTTGGGAATCACCGATATCTCCACAAGAGGAAGTTCGATGCCAAGTGAGTTCCACACCACGCGCAGAATAGAATTTTCGGATACGGACATGGCCGGGATTGTGCATTTTTCCCGGTTTTTCGATTTCATGGAAGCCGCGGAGCACGCGTTCCTGCGTTCGATCGGCACGAGCGTGGCGGGCACATGTAAAGGGCGCAGAGTCGGATGGCCGCGGGTGGGCGCGTCGTGTGACTATTTGAATCCCGTCCGGTTCGAGGATCTGCTGGACGTTCGTATGAAAGTGATCCGTAAGGGGACGAGTTCGATAACCTACGGGTTTGAGTTCCGGCGCGACAACCTCCTCATCGCCCGAGGCCGGCTGAGCGCAGTGTTCTGCGAGTGCGCCCCGGGGGAGCCCCTCCGTTCCATGCCGATACCGGAATTCATCGCCGATCAGATCCAGGAGGCGAAGGATGGAGGGGACGATGCTGAGGGCTGAGCGGGTTTCGAAGCAGTACGGCGACGTATCCGTCCTGAGGAACGTCTCGTTCGAGATGGCGCCCGGCCAGTCGATGGCGGTCGTCGGGCCTTCCGGATCGGGCAAGAGTACGCTGCTGCACGTCATCGGCACCCTGGACAGACCGTCCTCCGGCCGGGTGGAGTTCAACGGCCGGGACCCTTACGCCCTCACGGGGAAGGAACTGGCGCGCTTTCGAAACCGGGGGATCGGATTCGTCTTCCAGGACCACCATTTGCTGCCTCAGTTTTCGGTGCTTGAGAACGTGCTTCTGCCAACGCTGGCGTTCCGGGGCGAGAAACGAGACGCCGGTGAAAGGGGGCGGGACCTGATCGAACGGATCGGTCTCGGGCATCGGACGGACCATCGCCCGGCCGCACTGTCGGGCGGAGAACGCCAGCGGGTGGCGGTGGCGCGAGCGCTGGTCAACAGGCCGGCGCTGCTTCTTTGCGATGAACCGACGGGCAGCCTGGATCGTGCCCGGGCGAATGAAGTCTTCGATCTGCTTTTCCAGTTGCACGCTCAGGAGCAGACCATTCTGATCGGCGTTACGCACAGCCCGGAAATGGCCGCGAGATTCGAGCGCCGGATGTCGCTGCGGGAGGGAACTTGCGTAGAAGCCTGACGTACTTCTGGCGAATTCATCTGGCCGTTCTTCTGGGTGTGGCCGTGGCCGCCGCGGTACTCACCGGCGCCCTGCTGGTGGGCGATTCAGTCCGCGACAGCCTGACAGACCTGACCCTCGACCGCCTGGGCGATATCGACCACGCGCTCGTTTCGGAGCGCTTTTTTCGTTCGGGTCTTGCGCGGGACATCGAGAGGGCCAGCGATGGATTGACCGTTGTGCCGGCGGTGACCGTCGACGGATCGGCGGCGCATGCGAGCGCCGGAACCCGGGCTTCACGTGTGACAATTCTGGGTGTCGATTCCCGGTTTGGGAACCTGTTCGACGCGAACGTACCCGGCCTGGACCGCCTCGGCGCCGCGACGCCGTTCGTCGCAAATGAGTCTCTCAGCAGCGAACTGAACGCCAGTGTGGGCGATGCCGTCCTGCTTTCGTTCGAGCTTCCTGCCGACGTCCACAGGGAATCGCTGTTCGGGCGGGAGGAGGTTTCAGAATCAATACAGACCGTACGCGTGCGGCTTGCAGGTATCGTGCCAGACAGGGGGATGGGTCGTTTCGGATTGCGCGCGCGGCAGAATGCGCCGCTCAATGCGTTCGTGTCCCTGCCCGGATTGCAGGAAGCGCTAGGGACGCCCGGCAGGGTGAATATGCTCCTGGTCTCAGTGGATTCGCAGGGCCCCGGCGATCCGGCGCAGGCGCTTTCCCGGGCGGCAACGCTGGATGATCTGGGGCTCTCGATCCGGGTGGATGCCGGCTACTTCTCGGTCGAGAGTACGGGATATCTGTTGAAACCCCGCGTCGCGGAGGAGGTTCTGGGTCTGGCGGATGGCCTGGGGATGCCCCGAATGCCGGTACTGACCTACCTGGCCAATACCATCCGGGCGGGCAATCGCGAATTGCCCTATTCAACGATTACAGCAATGGACCCGGGGGGCGTCGGATCGCTTCGACTGGCCGGCGGCCCTGCGGCGCCGGCCCTCGGTGAGGGTGAATTGCTGCTGAATGCCTGGGCGGCGGCGGACCTTCACGCCGGGACCGGCGACACCGTGGACGTGGCCTATTTCGAAGCCGGGCCGAAGGGGGCGTTGAACACGCGGCAGGCCGGGTTTCGCGTGGCCGGCGTGGTCGCCATGGAGGAATTGGGCGCGGACTCGCTGCTGACACCGGCGTTTCCGGGTCTTCACGACGCGGATGACATGCACGCGTGGGACCCGCCTTTCCCGGTGGACCTGAAACGCATAAGGCCGGCGGACGAGGCCTACTGGGACGCTTACCGCGCCGCACCCAAGGCTTTCGTGTCGTCCGCTACGGGACAACGACTCTGGCGAAGCCGATTTGGCAGTCTGACCTCCATACGCCTGGGTCGCATGCCTGGAAAGGACATCAGACAATCCGCCGCGCGATTTCGGTCCGGAGTCCGGGATGCCCTCACGCCCGAATCCTCCGGATTGATATTCCAACCCGTGAGAAAACAGGGTCTGGCCGCTTCCTCGGGGTCTACGGACTTCGGCGGACTGTTCATTGGATTCAGTCTGTTCCTGATTGTCTCGGCGGCGTTGCTCGTCGGCCTCCTTTTCCGGCTGGGGGTGGAACAACGCGCAGACGAGGTGGGCGTGCTGATGGCGTCGGGTTTTACGACGGGCGCGATCAGAGGCCGTTTTCTGCGGGAGGCGGTCTGGCTGTCCGGGTTGGGGGGCGCGATCGGGCTTGCGGGCGGACTGGCGTACGGATGGGTCATGATCGCGGGGTTGCGCACCTTGTGGGCCCCGGCCGTCGGAACCGGCGAACTCTCGTTGCATGTGAACGTGTCCAGTCTGACCGCCGGGTTTCTGATTTCGCAGGCTGTGGTTCTGTTCATGATTCTGATGACGGTCCGAAGATTGGGCGCCCAGCCCGTACGCTCTTTGCTGTCCGGTACCGTTCACCAGGCCGCCGCCGGCGGGCGCCGGATCAAAGCGTATGCGATCGGGAGTCTCGCGCTCGCGGCGGCCTGCCTCGCCGGCGCGTCAGGCGCGGGCCGTGATGCCGCGATCGCGCTTTTTTTCGGATGCGGTGCGTTTCTGCTGATATCGGGCATTTGTATTTTCGCCATCTGGTTACATGGACGCAGCCTGGCCGCGGTGTCGGGCGTCTGGTGGTTGGGCGTGCGGAACAGCGCGCGAAATCCGGGGCGGAGTCTGCTTTGCGCCTCGTTGATCGCAAGCGCATGTTTCGTGGTGGTTGCGGTTGGCGCCCATCGCCGCATCGATGGCGGTGCGGATGCGTTGAGCAACCGGATGTCGGGTGGAGGCGGGTTTCAACTCGTCGCCGAATCGGACGTGCCGCTCTACCACGATATCAATTCGGAGGACGGCCGGTTCGAGCTGGGGTTTTCCGTCGAGGATGCAGGGATCCTGGACAGCGCGCGGGTTATGGCGTTCCGCGTCCTTCCGGGAGAGGACGTGAGCTGCCTGAATCTGTACAGGCCCCGCCATCCCAGGGTTCTGGGCGTGCCCGATGCATTCATCCAACGGGGCGGTTTCACCTTCGACCGGCTGCTGCAGGAAACGGATGAGCCATGGACTCTGTTGACGCGACGCCCGGGACCGGATGTGATACCCGCTTTCGGAGACGCGAACTCCGTGACCTGGATTCTGCACCGGAAACTGGGCGACGAGATCCCGATTCGAACGGACACGGGCGAGGTTGTCAGGCTGCGTCTCGTGGGACTTTTGAAGAACAGTATCTTCCAGAGCGAACTGCTTGTGTCCGAGTCGAATTTCACCGCGCATTTCCCCGACCGGAGCGGCTACGGGCATTTTCTGATCGAGACCGACCGGCCTCGTGAACTGGGGGCGCTGCTGGAGCGGAGGTTACAGGACGCCGGTCTGGACGCCACGACGGCGTCGGCCAGGCTGGCCCGTTTCCGGACGGTGGAGAATACGTACCTGTCCACGTTTCAGACGCTGGGCGGCCTGGGGGTGCTTCTGGGTACGATGGGCCTTGGGATCGTGATGATGCGCAACGTCATCGAGCGGCGCACCGAGCTGGCCGCGTTGAGGGCGCTCGGGTTTCCCAGGTCGACGATCTCGGGATTTCTGTTTGTGGAGAACGGATTCCTGATGGCAACGGGGATGGCAATCGGCGTCGCCGCCGCGATCGTGACGACGGTGCCCCATGGTTCCGGCGGCGGTTTGCCATGGGTGTCTTTAATGGCAACGCTGGGTCTAATACTCTGCGCCGGTCTGGCCGCGGGCGCCGCCGGAATCTACGTCGCGCTGAAGACCCCGCTGTTGCCGGCCTTGAAACGGGAAGGGGCGTAGCATCCGCTTCGAGAGTCCGGCGACAATAGGTTTTCAGATTTGGAATCGCGCGTCGTATATTTAACTGAGGATACGCAGATCCGGCGTTCTCCGTCTTTCCGCGGCGAAAGGAGCCTGGAATGATTCGAATGACGTTGACCCTGACCGTTTTCTGTCTGGTGGTGGCAGCTGGACCGGCCGCGTCGAACTGGCCGCATTGGCGCGGTCCGAACCGCAACGGGCTGGCCAACGGGAGTCCGCCCGTACAGTGGAGCGAACAGAAGAATATCCGATGGAAGGCGCCCATTCCGGGATTGGGCCACGCGACTCCGATTGTCTGGGGCGATCGCATTTTCGTGCAGACCGCCGTAAAGACCGACAAAGTTGTGACGGACGCCGGCATGGGAAGGCGCCGTCCGCCTCCCAATCTGTTTCAGTACAGGGTCCTGGCGCTGGACCGGCGGACCGGGAAAACCGTCTGGGAGAAGACGGTCCGGGAGGCGCGGCCTCACGAGGGGATGCACAGGACGGCATCGTTTGCCTCTCCCTCGGGCATTACGGACGGAGAAAACCTCTATGCTTTTTTCGGATCGCAGGGACTCTATTGCCTGGATATGGACGGCAATCTGAAATGGGAGAAAGACCTGGGCGAATACCGGAGCAGAAACGCGTTCGGCGAGGGGGCTTCGCCAACGATCCACGGCAACACCCTGGTGATCAACTGGGACCACGAAGGGGATTCGTTCATCGTCGCGCTGGACAAGACAACTGGACGGGAGCTGTGGCGCAACGCACGAGATGAAGTGACTTCCTGGTCCACGCCGATGACCGTCGACCACGGCAGGCAGACCCAGGTGATCGTCAGCGCATCGCGCCGGACCCGGAGCTACGACCTCAAGAACGGCGCCCAGATCTGGGAATGCGGCGGGCTGGGGACGAACGTGATTCCGACTCCGCTTCATGCAAACGGCGTGGTGTACGTGGCCAGCGGTCACCGGAGTCCCGCCATGCAGGCCATCTCGCTGGATCGCGCAACGGGTGATATCTCCGGTTCGGACTCGGTGGTGTGGTCGATCTCCCGGGACACACCCTATGTGTCTTCACCCCTGCTCTTCGGCGACCGGCTGTATATGCTGAAAGGCCGGGGGGCATTCCTGTCCTGCTACAACGCGGGTACCGGTCAGCCGATTTTCGGGCCCGTACGTCTGGAAGGGACGGGCTTCATCTACGCGTCGCTGGTAGGCGCGGCCGACCGCGTATACATTTCCGATCTCGACGGCAGGACGCTCGTCATCAAAAACAGCTCTGAATTCGAAATCCTGGCGACGAACACCCTGGATGAGGGGAGCGGCGCGTCCCCTGTGGTTGTGGGGGACACGCTCTATCTGAGGGGACGCAGTCACCTCTATTGCATCGCGGAAGACCGGACGAATTGATGGACCTGAAACCCGTAACCGAATAGAGAGAGGAGATTCGATGAACCGCTTCCTGGCATTGAAGCCGGCGTGCGTTGCAGCCTTCATCATCCTGCTGGGCGCGTCCGGGTGCGAGGCGCCGGACGAATCGCGTGAAACGTCCGCGCCCGAGCGCCGGTTTCTGAGCGTGGGCACCGCGCCCCCCGGCGGCGCGTTCTTCGTGGTTGGCGGGGCGATCGCGCAGGTCGTGGACGACCACGGGGGAGACCTGTCCTGGGACGTGACCGCGGAGGCAACCAAGGGGACGCAGGAAAACATCCGGCGCCTCGTGCGCGGCGAACTGGATTTCGCGCTGGCCAATGCCGCGATTTCGTATTTCGCCGTGAGAGGCGAGGGCGCCTGGGGTGAAAAGCAGGGAATCAACGCCGTCATGACGCTGGCGCCGAATATCGCCCTGTTTGTAACCCCGGAGGGGTCCGGGATCCAATCCATCGGCGATCTCAAGGGCAAACGGGTGGTCGTTGGTCCTGCCGGGGCCGGATTCGAGTATTTTCTTGCGCCGATTCTGGAGGCGCACGGCGTCACCTATAATGACTTCAGCCCGTTGCACAATACGCAGGCCGGGGCGGTGGATATGCTTGCGGACGGCTCCGCCGCGGCCGCATTTCTGGGCGGCGCCGTTCCCACGGCGTCCATCACCCAGGCGAGCGCGTCTCAGGACATCCGCTTTATCCCCTTCGGGGTGTCCGAAAAGGAACGCCTGTTCCGGGACTATCCGTTCTTCAACGCGGCGAGTATTCCCGCGGAAACCTATCGCGGCCAGACCGAAGCCTTCCAGGGCATGAACGTGGGCTCGATGCACCTGGTAACCCCGGCCGCGCTGGACGAAGAGACCGTGTATCGTTTTACCAGAATCCTTTACGAAAATCGCGCGGACGTGGTCAGGAAGCACCCCGCGGGCAGAGCGATTCATCCGGCGAATGTGATTCGGGACACGGGAACGCCCTTCCATCCCGGCGCGATCAGGTATTACAGGGAAATCGGGATCTGGCCCAACTGACATGCTCGAAACGTGGCTCTTTCGCATCCTGGCGGCCCTGCTGGGCATCTTCGTCCTGGCGGAGGTCAACTATCCGGGACTGACGCCTCAAGCCCAACTGGCATTCTTCGCCATGTTGGGCTTGAGTCTTGTATTCCTGAAGCACCCGTTATGCGAAGGGACCGCCAGGACGTCGCTTCCCCGGATTCTGGATGTTCTGCTCGTCGCGGGAGTTGTCCTTTGTTTCGGTTACGTGCTGGTCCAGACCGAACCGGCATTCAGGAACTGGTGGCCGGGCGGCCGGAGCCTTGGCAATCGTGCCGGGCTCGAACTTCCGCTGGACTGGGCGGTGGGTCTTGCCGGCCTCATGCTGGTTCTGGAAGCGACCCGCCGGGCGATCGGCCCAACCCTTCCGCTGCTCGCCCTCGCCTTCCTGGCGTACGCCGCCTTCGGCCACGTCATGCCGGACTGGCTCTTCCCGCACCGGGGCTACGGCTGGGAACGGATCGTCTCCCAGACTTTTCTGCACTCGCAGGGCGTATTCGGCATCGCGCTGAAGGTGATGTTCACCTACGTGTTTCTCTTTGTGCTGTTCGGCACGACGCTTGAGGGGACGGGAGCGACGGGCTACGTGCTGGATGCCGCGCGCCGGTTATTCGGAAAGCGCACCGGCGGCTCCGCGAAGGTTGCCGTGGTCGCTTCGGGGATCATGGGATCGCTTTCCGGAAGTGCGGTCGCCAACACGGCCACAACGGGTACGTTCACAATCCCGATGATGCGTTCGACAGGGTTCCGGCCCGTGACGGCGGGGGGGATCGAGGCGGCGGCCAGCTCAGGCGGCGCGCTGGTGCCGCCGATCATGGGAGCGGGCGCCTATATGATGCTGGAGATGGTGGAGCCGGCGGTCACCTATCTCGAGATCGTAAAAGCGGCCCTGATTCCGGCGGCATTCTACTATACCGCCCTTCTCCTGATCGTCCACTTCCACGCCCGGCGCATCCGGGTTGTCTCGGGGGATGAAGCGCCTTCGAGTCGTCCGCCGGGCGCTCAGGGCCTCGTCTTCCTGGTGGCCCTCGCGAGCCTCGTCCTGCTGATTATAGCGGGTTATACCCCGTTCCGGGCGGTCAGCATCGCACTGGCGTGCATGCTCCTGGCGGCGGCATGGACGCCGTCGACGCGAATGGGGCCGCGCGCGCTGCTGCGCGCGGTGGAGAGCGCGGCCCACGGCGGCGTGTCTCTCATCGCGGCTGCCGCCTGCGTGGGAATCATCATCGGGGTTGTCACGCTGACCGGTATCGGCGCCAAACTGCCCGGCGCCATTCTGCCGCTGGCGCAGAACAACCTGGTGCTTGCCCTGATTCTGCTGATGGTCTCCACGATCATACTGGGAATGGGCCTGCCATCAGCCGTATGCTATCTTCTGATGGCCACGCTCGTAGGCCCCGTCCTGGGCGGGCTGGGCGTTGCGCCCCTGGCGGCGCATATGTTCATCTTCTATTTCGGGATGATGTCGATGGTGACGCCTCCCGTGGCGCTGGCGGCCTATACCGCCGCGGCGATCGCCAG
>CAZKDZ010000023.1:0-7606 GCA_964551635.1 uncultured bacterium
TTCCCACGGCGCGGTATACCATGCAGGTCCAGCAGGAACGGGAACGGAACCCACAGTTCGTCGACCGGCCAAGACGCCGGGTCATCTCGGCAGAGGACCTTCCGATGAGCGGCGATGAAGACTCCTGACGTGGAGCGGGATGGGAGCACAAAGGGCGATTCCATACGGAATCGCCCTTTGTGCTTTCGGGGGGTCTTCGATGAATCCGGACTCGAGCCAGGTCCGTCTCCCAGCCCGCTCAATCACCCCCTCACGGCTTTGACCATGTTACGGCAGCCGTGGAGATAGATGCCGGTGTCTACCGAGAGGGCGATGTAACGCACGCCGGCGTCGATCCAGCGCTTCGCCGCGTCCGGACTGTCCGCGAAGGTCCCCACGGTGAGCCCGGCATTGTTGATGTCAACGGTGGCCTCCCGCATCCGATCCACCACGCGTGGGTCGCTCACCTGGCCCGGGATCCCAAGTGACTGGGAGAGGTCGTACGGACCCAGGAAGACCACGTCCAGGCCGGGCACGGCGATGATGGCGTCCAGGTTTTCCAGGCCCTCCACGCCTTCCACGTGGATCAGGACCATGGACTCCCTGTTCAGGCGCTCGAAGATCTGGCCGCCTTCCGCGAAGTAACGGGCAGCGCGTGTGTAGGGCGAAACGCCCCGCATCCCCAGCGGCGCGTATTTCGCCGCCTCCACGAGCGTCTCGGCGTCGGAACGTGTGCGTATCTGCGGGACCTGGACGCCCTCCGGGCCGATGTCCAGCGCCCGGAGCACCTGGGGCGGGTCGTTTTCGCGGACGCGCACGATCGGGGATATTCCGGCGCCCTTCGCCACGCGGCACAGGTTCTCGGTTGTCTCGATGTCCAGCGGACCATGTTCGGTGTCCAGGACGACGAAGTCGAAGCCGGCGTACGCGGCGATTTCGATGAGTGCGCCGGAAGCGAGGTTGACAAACGGACCCAGGACGACCTCGCCGGCTTTCAGTTTGGCTTTCAGGCTGACTTCAGACATTTCGAATCTCCGCGACAGGTTTCGGATCTTTGGAGCGGTTGAATCGTCAAATATAGCCCGGCACTGAAATCGTGTAAAGCGGAAAGCCCCCGCGCCGGACCGGCTTGACATTCGAGTGCCGCATCCGTATATATGAAACATGAGATCTGCAGCGGGAAGGAGGCCGGAATGAACACCGATCTGCGGGAATTCGCATTACGCCTTAAAGTCATCGAGATTCTCAAGAGATATTGCTGGGTGCGGCACCAGTTGAGGGTCATTCAGCTCTGGAAGAAACTCTACATCCATCCGAATTGACGCATGCAAACCGAATGCGGAACAGGCGCCCGGGCAGAGAAGGTCCGGGCGCTTTTCTGTTGTCGGGGTCAATCGTGGAGATCCATACGGGAAACTCCGGTACCCCTTGTGCCTCTTTGTGCTTTCTATGGCCAATCTTATCGATTGTCTTTCTTCGAATCTAAGGATAGGGGTTGATCGTTATCCGTCGATTCGTTAGATTTCCGGCCGATATGGCTTCCGGACAGGACAGGATTCGCGAGGTTTTCGACCGGTTGATGGCTGCCTTCGGACCCCAGGGGTGGTGGCCGGCGGAAACCCCGTTCGAAACGATGGTCGGGGCCATATTGACGCAGAATACGGCCTGGACGAACGTGGAACTGGCGGTGGGCAGGCTCAAGGCCGCCGGGGCGATGGATGCCAGGACCTTGCTGGACATGCCCGACGTCGAACTGCAAACCCTCATCCGCCCCGCGGGGACCTTCCGCGTAAAGGCCGGGAGGCTGAAGGCATTTCTGACGTACTTCGTTTCCAGGTACGGCGCGGACGTTTCACGGATGATGGACGTCCCCACCGGGCGTCTGCGCGAAGAACTGCTGTCGGTAAACGGGATTGGACCCGAAACCGCGGACTGCATCCTGCTGTATGCGCTGAACAGGCCGAGCTTTGTGGTGGACGCGTATGCGCGACGCGTTTTCGGAAGACTGGGACTGGTCGACCCCGGGATCGAATACCGGGATATAAAGCGCAGGTTCGAAGCCGCACTGCCGGTGGACACGGAGGTCTACAACGAATATCATGCCCTGATCGTAGCACTTGGCAAGCGCGTCTGCCTGCCCGCGCCCAGGTGCGGGGCGTGTGTGCTGAATTCGATTTGTGATACGGGAGGAACAGATGGCCAGGTTTGAGCTGTGTTTCAATACCAGTACGATCAAGCCCGCGTCCCTGGACGAGAAGATCCGCGTGGCGGGCGACGCGGGATACGGTTCGATCGAACTCTGGAACGACGACCTGACGGAGTGGGAACGGGGCGGTGGGAAGTTGTCCGACATCAGACGGATGCTGGATGACTGCAATCTCACGGTACCCGACGTGGTCCACCTCTCCGGGTGGATGGACGCGGAGAAATCGGTTTTCGAGTCAGAGCTGCTCGCGGAGGCCCGGCGGCGGATGGAACAGGGCGTGGCTGTAGGCGCGCCGCGCATCATCGCCGGACCCACGCTCGGCCGGGCGGACCTGAGCCTTGCCGCGGACCGTTACTGCAGGCTGATGGAACTGGGGCAGGAAGTGGGATGTCTACCCGCCCTCGAATTCCTGGGCTTCGTGGAGCACGTCAATAACGTGGACGTGTTGATGGAGATCGTTTCGCTCGCGGACCATCTGGAAACCACCGTGGTGATGGACGCATTCCACATCTATCGCGGCGGTGGGCGGGGCGAGGATATCCTGAAGGTGCCCGGGGCGCAGGTGTCCATCTTCCATATAGACGATGCGCCGCGAACGGACCGCCCCAGGGAGACGCTTGCGGACGGTGACCGGGTGTATCCCGGCGACGGGATTCTGGACCTGCGGAAGATGCTGGAGATGCTGGCCTCTCAGGGGTTTTCGGGCCCGGTGTCGCTGGAGTTGTTCAATGAAGACCTCTGGCGCCAGGACCCGGGTGAAGTGGCCCGTATGGGGGCGGAGAAGGTGAAACGGCTGATCGAGTCCGTGGAATGAATGAGCAAAACCGTGAAATGATATCCGTTGGCAAGACGGCGATCCCCGGCACGACCGTACTCGCGCCGCTGGCGGGCGTGACGGACCGGTCTTTCCGGCTGCTGTGCCGTGAGCAGGGCGCGGGTCTGGCCGTGACGGAGATGGTGAGCGCCAAGGGCCTGGCGGACGGCAGCGAACGTTCGAGCCGGTACCTGGACTTCGACGGAGACGAGCATCCGATTTCGGTGCAGATATTCGGGTCCGAACCCGAAGAAATGGCCGAAGGCGCGCGGGTGGCGGCCGAACGCAATCCCGACATGCTGGACATCAATTGCGGTTGTCCCGTGAAGAAAATCGTGAACCGGCGCGCGGGCGCGGCCCTGTTGAAGGACCCGCCGCGGCTGGGCAGGATCGTATCGGCGATGGCGCGGGCGGTCTCCATCCCGGTCACGTTGAAGATCCGCAGCGGATGGGACGATGCGGACAATGCATCCGACGTAGCGCGCCTGGCCGAAGACATGGGCGCCGCCGCGATCGCCGTACACGGCCGGACGCGACAGGCCGGATTTTCGGGCCGCGCCGACTGGGACGTAATCCGGGAAGTTTCCGAAGCCGTATCGATTCCCGTCATTGGCAACGGAGACGTCAGGGGCCCGGTGGCGGCGAAGGACATGATGGAGCAGACCGGGTGTGATCTCGTGATGGTGGGCCGGTGGGCCATTGGCGACCCGTGGCTGTTCGGGCGGATCGAGCATTTTCTGAACACCGGCGCGTTGCTGGCCGCGCCGACTGCCGGCGAACGGGTGAGGATGGCGATCCGGCACCTGCGGCTCTCGGTGCAAAGCAAGGGGCTGCCCGCCGGGGTCCGTGAGATGAGAAGGCATTTTGCCGCATATATCAAGGGTATCGGCGGCGCGCCGGCGTATCGGCGCGCATTGATGACGGAGGACGACCCGGATGCGGTCGAAGCGATTCTGAACACCATCCGTGTGAATGCAGAGGAGGTATCCGGTGAGGCCTGAGCAGATCCGGCACGTACTGGAGGCGGTTCGCGGGAACGAACTGGACGTGGACAGCGCGATGGATCGGTTAAAGAATCTGCCGTTTGAAGACCTGGGGTTCGCGCACGTGGACCATCATCGGGCGATGCGGCAGGGGTTCCCCGAGGTGATTTTCTGCCAGGGCAAGACCGTCGAACATGTGGTGGAAATCGCACGCCGGATTTCAGACGCGGGCTCCACGCTTCTGGCAACCCGGGCCGACCGCGCCCACGCGGACGCGGTTCGTTCAGCGTTGCCGGGGGTGGATGACAACCCGGTAGCGAGGACATTGCTGTTGAAAGGAAGCGATCAGGGCGATATCGCAACGACGGGCGAAGTCCTCGTCATCTCGGCGGGAACGTCCGATCTGCCGGTTGCAGAAGAAGCGGTTGTGACGGCGGAGGCGATGGGAAGCCGGGTGAGAAAACTGTACGACGTGGGCGTTGCGGGGATTCACAGGTTGTTCGCACATAAGGAACAGATCGACCGGGCGGCGGCGATTGTGGTTGTGGCGGGCATGGAGGGCGCGTTGCCGTCGGTTGTGGGGGGGCTTGTGGAAGTACCCGTGATTGCCGCGCCTACCAGCGTGGGCTATGGCGCCAGTTTCGGAGGATTGGCCGCGCTGCTCGGGACGTTGAATTCCTGTGCGCCAGGCGTAGCGGTGGTGAATATCGACAACGGTTTCGGCGCGGGTTTTTTCGCGAGTCTCGTCACGCGTACGCAGGACCGCGGAGGGGAAGGATCGTAGCCGCTACCTGCGTCCCAGTCCGAGGCGGTTCTCGAGGGAAACGGGGCGTCCGTCGGCATCCGTGAGCCTGCCCGGCGGGAATGAGCCCTTCGTCTTCAGGCTGACAAACCCCAGGCAGACCAGCGCGACCGGTACGGCCATCAGGTCCCCCGGAAGGTCCGGCGCCAGATAGATGAGGCAGATCCAGGCGACGAAGCCGGAAACCATGGCCGCGAGCGCGCCGGGCAGATTGGCTCTGGGCCACCAGATGCCTGCGGTGAGCGGCACGAAGAGGGTTGCCAGCAGGATCGACCACGAATTCACCATCAGCGTATAGACGGTATTGTGGGCGAGGGCCAGGTAGAGGGCAATCAGCCCGAGAATCGGTACGCTGATGCGGCAGATCCTGAGAATGGAACGTTCGTCGGCGTCGGGACGGACGTAGCGGGCAAGGTCCCATCCGATCACACTGGCAGGGGCGAGCAGAGCGCTGTCCGCGCTGCTCATCAGTGCGGATACGAGCGCGCCCAGAAATACCGCCATCGCCAGCGGCGAGAGGTATTTCATGCCCAGTTGCATCATAATCATGTCCGGGTCGGCGATGTCGGGAAAGATTAGGGTCCCGGCGATGCCGAGGAATACCGGCAGCAGTCCCACCGTGAGATAGAGCGCCCCGGCAAGATATGCGCTGTTCTGCGCGACGGTCTCGTTCCGGCTCGAGAGACTGCGCTGAATCAGATCCTGCCCTGCCAGATTTCCCAGTCCGATGACCAGCCAGTCCCGGGCGTACGCGAACCAGCCGGCCGCGCCGGCGTCCCGTGGATAGAGGTAAAACCGGTCTTCCGGGATGCGCGCGCTGATAGCCGACCAGCCTCCCATGTCGTTCAGCAGCAGCGGCGTGATGACCAGCAGCCCCACCGTCAGTACGGCAACCTGGATGAAGTCCGTCAGCGTGACGGCCCACATGCCCCCTGCTGTCGTATACACCAGGACGATTGCCGCGCCGATACAGATGCCCAGGGTGGGGTCGAGTCCGGTAAGCGACTGGATGACCCGACCGAAGGCGACCATAAGGGACGCCACCCAACCCAGATACGCGGGAATGGTGCATAGCGCGGCCACAGCGCCCGCCGAGGGCCCGAAGCGGCTCTCGAAGAAGCCCGCGATGGTGGTCAGGCCCATCCTGCGCAGGACCCTGACGTAGAAGAGTCCCGCCAGGAAGAGGCACAGGGCGGCGCCGAACGGATCGGCGATAACACCCGGGAAACCTTTTTTGTAGGCCTCGCTTGCAGCGCCGATGACAATCCCGCCCCCGAACCACGTGGCCGCCAGCGTCCCCGTGGCCAGCCAGATTCCGAGCCTCCGTCCTGCAACGATGAAATCGGCGGAACCCTTGATCCGTCTTCCGGCGTACAGTCCCACCGCAAGCGTCAGCAGGACGTAGACCGAAAGACCGAGGATGATCGGAAGGTTTGACATGGCGACAGGCTGCGTCCGGACTCAGGTGTCTATCGATAGGATCCGGTGAAGATCCCGGTTTACTCGATCCGGTTGTGCTGTTTCATGATTTCTACCAGTCTGTCCAGCGGGAGTCCCGGCATCGTCCTGTTGTCCCGTCCGGTCATGGTGTCCGCGGCGCAAAGCGCGTTGACGATGGCCTCTTCGGTCGCCTCAACCGTGGCCTGCAGGAGAGGGTTGAGGCGGTGGTCGCGGAGGGTGTGAACGGTATCCACCATCGCGGCGTCCCGCGGGATGCGGCGCGAGGTGGAGAACGCCAGCGCGAGGTCGCCGCTGCTGGTTCTGGAAAAAGTGCCGGTGCGGCTGACGCCCAGTGCGGACCGTTTGCAGAGCCGGCGGAGCTGAACCGGGATCAACGGCGCATCGGTGGCGATGACGATGACGATGGAGCCGTCGCGGGTCGGCTTGCGCGGCGCCAGCGGAAGGCGCCGTCCCACGGGGACGCCGTCGATGACCAGATTCGCGCGGCGACCGCAATTCGCAACAACGAGCACGCCCAGGGTATAGGCGCCCTGGGCACTGTCCAGTACACGCGACGCGGTTCCGATGCCGGCCTTGAAGCCGTACGCGCGCATGCCGGTACCGGCGCCCACCGAACCTTCCGGAACCGGACCGCTTGACGCGGATTCAATTGCCCGGATGACGTGTTCCTCTTTCACGTGGCGGCCGGCAATGTCGTTGAGGCCGCCGTCGTAACATTCGGCGACAACGGGCAGGGGCACCCGCCCAGGATTCTGCCTGAGCATATAGGCGACAACGCCGCTGTACCCTTCGCCGACGCTCAGCGTGTTCGTAACGACCACCGGCACCTCCAGCAGACCCCGCTCGTTGATCCATTCCGTGCCCGTCATTTCACCGTTGCCGTTGAGCGCTTCCGCCGAGGCGAAGACCTGATTCAGATAGACGTCGTCGGGGTGCGGCACCACCGCGGTGACGCCGGTGCGGACGGGACCCCTTCCCACAACCAGTTCTCCCTCGCCGCTGATCAGGGTGACGTGGCCCACCCGGACGCCGGCGACGTCCGTGATGGCGTTGTTCGGGCCGGGTGCAAGCGTCCCGATGCGGATACCGAGATCCCGCGCACGGGGACGCCGGGCATCCGCGGCGCCAATGCAGAGCGCCAGGCTGAGGAGCGTTAGTATCGATCGCAGCAGCTTTGTATGAGAATCCATATCGCTTGGCTGAGAGTTCCGTACGGCGGAAAGTCCGCTTCCGGAAACTCAACGGACTCGAAACACCGATCTGAACGAGAAACCGCCGAGGGTTGTACCCATCCGGCCGGCCGGGTGCGTCCTGCCTTTCCACACGAAACTGCCGAACGTTCCGAACAACCCCACCAGGAC
>CAZKDZ010000024.1:0-2626 GCA_964551635.1 uncultured bacterium
GTTTTTCCTTCTTCCTTCTTCCTTCTTCCCTTCACCCTCCGAACGCCCTGGCGAATACCACAAAATCCCCGAGTCCAACGATCCCGTCGCCGTCCAGGTCGAACTTCGAATCGAAGTCCGCATCCGCGGACGTGCTGCCGAACGCTTCCGAAAACGCGACAAAGTCCGCGAACCCCACGGTTCCGTCACCGTTGAAGTCTGCAAACACCGCCGCCTCTATTGAAACCGGCTCGAACGTCCTGAACCCCGCTGAGCGTTCTCCGTTTTTCCACAGTCGCACGTCCAGCGTATAGGCGTCCGAAACCTGCTGTTCGCGCGAGAAGGCGATGTCCGTGCTGAACCGGCCGTTTACAACCTGCGCGACGAAACGTGTGTCCGGCTGGGCGGGTGAGGATTCGTCATCCCCGCTAAACGTGGAGAAACTGAATTCGATCTGGGATACCGACGGATCGAAATGACCCCGTCCACCCGCACCGGGTGGCCGATCCGGTATTCAATGGGCATCGGCGCGTCGAGCCGGATGCCGTGGAAGAAATCCACGGGAAGCAGGACGGGCCCTGCTCCTTGAATTACGACGAAGGGGCGGAATGAGTCCTGTGGAAGCGCGTAGTTCGTATTGCCGCGTTGCCTGTTGATGGCCAGCTGATGGACGCCGGACTGCGCGTGCGTGAAGAGGACCGTCTTGCGGAAATGCCTGTCGATCACGGGCGCCTCGAAGTGCACGGATCTGTCAATATCCTCGTGCCAGAAGCTGAGGTTGATCGCCGTCAGCGTTGTATCGGATACTGCGCCGGATATCTGGAGCGCCTGTCCCGTCCGCACTTCAACGGGGACCGGCGAGGAGAACACAATGTCGGTGAAGTAGCTGGCAGGCAATGGAGACTTCTCCAGTCCTTCCGCTATGGTGAAGACGCCGAAGGTTCCCGCCGGATCGAAGTCCTGTTGAGCCTGCCGTCTGGTTCCGACCCGGAGCCGATAGTCACCCGACTGCTCGTGCGAGAAGAAAAACGTATGGCGGAATTTCCCGTCGCGGATCGGGACGACGTAGCGGTTTCTTCTGCCGGAATCCTCGAGCAGGAGCATGAACTCGATCTCGGAGATTGACGTATCGGATACAGCGCCCGAAACTTGAATCGGTTTGTAGGACAGAAAGGGTCCCGAAACCGGCGCATCGAGCGAAATGCCCCTGAAGAAATCGGCGGGAATCGCGATACGGGTTTGGTCGACAGGCGGAATCGGGATAAGGAACACCCTGAGAGACCCTTCGTCGTCGGTCTGAATCCATATGGTTTCTGTATCGCGGTACGACAATCGCAGAAACGCTGCGGAAAGGGGTAGTACGGTTCCCTGTCCCGGTATTGCTTCAGGTGTGACGGGAATGATGTCTGGAAGGGGCATCCGTCGCGCGCCCGTCGTCGTGTCCACCAGAACGGGCGTGGTGAATTCGAGCGCGGGGTTGAGCCCGGAGCCGCTCAGAAACAGCCGCGACAGAAATCTCTCGTAAATGTCGGTAATGCGGTCATTGGCGGCCTCTCTCACGTTCCGTAATCCGACGTGGTGCGTCTGAACCAGGCGCGGGAGGATTCTCATGCCGAAATCTTCGATGAGGCTCCGGACGAACAGATAGGCGGCGCCGCGGACGGCCGGGTTATCGACCGACCCGCGCAGCGGCGTATGTCGCGGGTTGGCGAGGAAGCGTTCCATATTCTGTCGATTGTGCAGTTCATGTCCGCCGACCAGGTCCTCACAGAGGAGGGAAAGTCCTTCGTTGAGCCAGTTTTCTTCCGGTCGTCCGTTTCGAATGAGCACGTGCTGGTGGAAGTTGAAGAGATGCTGGAATTCATGGGCCAGCACGGCATTGTTTACGCCGGGATCGTTGAACGGATTGATGAAGAGCAGGTTGATCTGGTCCCCGTTGCCACCCTGGTTCTCGGGCAGGAGCGATTCGGCGTTGAAGAATCCGCGAACCGTTGTGGTATCGTTGCCCACCTCGTCAACCAGGTGGGTGTAGAGCAGGTAAACCTTTCCGACTTCCGCCGCCCGCGGATCCCGTACGAGCGCCGACGTGACCACGGGATGGGTCCTGAGGGAGAACAGGTCGACGTCCGCCCGTGTCCGCGTCCGGCTCACGCGGCCCGTGTCGGCCACGTCCACGTAGGCATTCGCCCGGTGCCCCTCCGCGAAGAGCACCGCCGTAACGGACGTATCGGGCACGTTGCCGAATGCGGGAAAAATGAACCGGCGGGCGCCGACCTGATGCGGCGCGACTTTGGTCCCCGGGGGCCGGTATCCGCCGGTTTGACGTACGCGGCGGGCGAGATCGTACTCCTGCCTTCGAAGGTGCGCTTCCAGGCCGCCGGATATTGACGACACCCTCGCATTGGGACCGGGAACGCTCACGGAAGTGGCGTCGCTCGAAATCCTGAAAACCGCGAAATCATACGCCGGATTCTCCTTGAGATCGGGCGTCGCTTCCGTATTCAGGGAATACAGAAACATCATGTAGTCCCGGTCGTTAAACTCGAGGGTCAGAGGCGACTCTGTCCCCAATAGTTCCACCGCCTGGGGCTCCCCGATCCTCTGCGCGAAAACCGGCTGAGACGAGAATAACAACAGGAGAATGGAA
>CAZKDZ010000025.1:0-2979 GCA_964551635.1 uncultured bacterium
GAGGTGTCGCAGGGCGACCGGCTGGCGGTCGTGGACGTGGAGGGGCGCCAGCGCTGCGAACTGGGCGTATTCGGTCCTGACGGCGGCGCCGACCCCGCCAGGCTGGGTCTCCGTGCTGACGGTGCCATGGAAGGTTTCGCGGAGGCGCTCCGGCGCGGGGATGAGAGCGCGCGGGCAGCCGACGCGGCCCTGCGGCGCAGGGGCGTCAACCTGGCGCGCGCGCGGGCGGTGCAGGTCTTCGGCGGAGGGACGGAAGCCGGCGCCGAAGCCCGTTTCGACGTGCAGCGCGAGGCCGTTTGCGTGATTGCGGCGCCGGGTGGACCGATGCGGGTGGATGCCCAGGATCCACCCACGGACCTGGAAGTCGTGGTCACGCGCTCGAATGCGGAACTTCAGGAACGTGCCCCGCTGCCCGCGCCTCTGGGTGACATGCGCCTGGATCTCGAGGTCGAAAGGGCGTCGGCCATCGCCTACGACGTCAAAGCCGGAGAATTCATCCAGGTGATCGACGTCGCCGGCCGCCAGTGTTCCGATTTTCTGGCATTCGACGCCAGGCAGCTGCAGCGCGGGGTTGAGCGGGGCGTGGATGCAACCACGACGCGGACACTCCTGGGCTCGGCCTATCCCGGTCCGGGCCTCTATTCGAAGTTTTACGACCAGGATATGCAGCCGCTGGTCGAGGTTGTACGGGATACGGTAGGGCGGCACGATACGTTTGCGCTTGCGTGCACCGCCAAATATTACGAGGATATGGGTTATCCGGGTCACGTCAACTGTACGGACAACTTCAACGCGGCACTGGATCCGTATACCATACAGCCCCGGCGCGGCTGGCCCGCCGTGAATTTCTTTTACAATACGAGAATCGACGGGAATAACGTCCTGTTCATGGACGAGCCATGGTCTCGTCCGGGCGACTACGTTCTTTTGAAAGCACTGACGGACCTGGTCTGTCTGTCGTCCGCGTGCCCGGACGATATCGATCCGGCCAACGGCTGGGAGCCTACGGAGATTCAGGTCCGCGTCTACCCCGAACGATACCGGTTTTCCAGAGGGATTGCTCACCGGATGACGGCTGACGCCGAGCCCAGGTTGACGAGGGAGACGGCCTTTCACGCGCGCACGTCCGCCCTGACCCGCCATTTCGAGGAATACCGGGGGTTCTGGCTGCCCTCGTGCTTCACCGGCAGGGGCGCCGTCGAGGAGTATTTCGCCTGTCGCGAGGCGGCGGCGGTGATGGACCTGTCCGCGCTTCGCAAGTTCGAGGTCCTGGGGCCGGATGCCGAGGCGCTGCTTCAGCACACGCTCACGCGGGACGTTCGCAGGCTCTCGCCGGGTCAGGTGACGTACTCCGCGATGTGTTACGAAACCGGCGGCATGCTGGACGACGGCACGCTGTTCCGGCTGGGCCCCGAGAATTTCCGGTGGATCTGCGGCGACGATTACGGGGGCAAATGGCTGCGCGAACAGGCGGCTCGACTCGGGTTGCGGGTGTGGGTCAGAAACTCGACCGACCAACTCCACAATCTTGCCGTTCAGGGTCCCCGAAGCCGGGAAATCCTTCGCAACGTCATCTGGACCCCGCCTTCCCGCCCGTCTCTGGCCGAATTGGGCTGGTTCCGGTTCACTGTGGGCCGAATCGGCGATGGAAACGGGCCGGCCGTTGTCGTCTCGCGGACGGGCTACACCGGGGAACTTGGCTACGAAGTATGGGGCCATCCCAACGATGCGCCGGCGGTCTGGGATGCCATCTGGGAAGCGGGACAGGGGTACGGCCTGACGCCGCTGGGGCTGGAAGCCCTGGACATGCTGCGAATCGAGGCCGGTCTGGTGTTCGCGGGCTGTGAGTTCGACGATCAGACGGACCCGTTCGAGGCCGGGATCGGCTTCACGGTTCCGCTCGGACGCAAGAGAGACGACTTTATCGGCAAGGAAGCGCTGGTCCGAAGACGGTCGCACCCGCAACGCGCGCTGGTTGGGCTGGAGGTTACCGGAAACGAGCCGGTCGCCACCGGCGACGACGTCTACCGGGGGCGCGGCCGTGTGGGCGTGATTACCAGCGGCGCCCGTTCTCCCGTTCTGGGAAAGAACATCGCGCTTTGCCGAATCGCAACCGGGTACGCCGCGATCGGCATTGACGTCGAGGTCGGAAGGCTTGACGGCCATCAGAAGCGCATTCCCGCGCGGGTGGTGCGGTTTCCGTTCTACGATCCGGGCAAAACGCGGCCTCGCTCCTGATCACAGCTTACGGAGTCGGCAATGCTTCTCCGGCCGTCGCGGAACCGCATGGCCGGGCTGGAAGCCTTGTGGAGGACGGCGCGCTCGTTGAGAGGGTATGGGAATGGCCTTTGACCCGATGGAGCAACGCCGGATTATGGGATGTTTTGCAACCGGCGTCACCGTTGTGACTACGGTTGCAGGCGGTGAATACAGGGGAATGACGGCAAATGCCGTGACCTCCCTTTCGCTGGAGCCCCCGCTGGTCATGGTGTCCGTGGACAAGGGGGCGCAGATGCACGCGCATCTGACGGATAGCCGGTATTTCGCATTGAATATCCTCAGCGAGGATCAGGAAGCGGTTTCAACGCATTTCGCCAGACCGGGTCCCAAGGACTTTACAAACGTGGCCACCGCGACGTTCCGGACCGGCGCGCCTATTCTCACGGACGCGCTGGGCCACGTGGAATGTCTGCTGGCCGACGTGCTGCGGGCCGGCGACCACGATATATTCGTGGGTGAAATCGTGGCGGGCGATGCCGGATCAGGTCGTCCGCTCCTGTTTTACCAGGGGAAGTACCGACGGGTGTCGGATGAGACGGATTCTCAGGATTGAAGGACACGTGTCGCGGGTGTCGCGTATTCTTCAGAAGTTGTTTTAAAATTCCCGGTGAGTCCCGAGCGCGAGCGAAAATGTTTCGGTCAAGGCGGGCAAATTCGCCTAAGAGAGGCGAGGGGCGCGCAGCCTCGATACATTGGATA
>CAZKDZ010000026.1:0-38959 GCA_964551635.1 uncultured bacterium
GCAGGAATACATCATTCGTCTTCCGGTTTTCTCGTTTACTCGTATTCTCGTTTATTCGTATTCTCGCATTTTCGAAGAGACGAGACTACGAGACTACAAGAGCGCGAAACTACGAGACTACGAAAGAGCGGGAATACATCATTCGTCTTATGGTTTTCTCGTATTCTCGTATTCTCGTATTCTCGTATTCTCGTATTTCGGTGGCTGAAATCAATTGCCACAAGTGGCGCAAAACCGCAATTCAGCCTGGCAATGCAACGATTTTCACCGATATGGGTGCCCCCAAAGGGGCATGCCAATTGTTTTAGAATCCCCAGTTGTCGTCGCTCGAGAACGCACTGGGAATTTGGACACAGCTTCTAAAACGTGCTCTCCGGCGTTGTTTCCGGGCACCAGCGGGCCGTTGCCAACGCGGGGATGAGCGCATTCAGTGCCGCCCGGGTTCCGATTCGCCTGAGCGCCTCTGCGGCGTTCCCCCGTGCGTACCGATTGACATCCGCCAGCCCGTCCATCAGGTCGGGAACGGCGGATTCGGCCGCGGGACCCAGTTTGGCCAGAGCCAGCGCGGCGGTGCGGCGCACGTCGCCGTCGCTGTCCTTCATCTGCTTCTTCAGTCCCGAAACCACGGCCGGCTCGGCCACTGCGACGTTACCGAGGGCTTCGGCCGACCACCGGCGGACCTCGGTGTCTTCGTGTTCCAGGGTGTCGACAAGCCGCGGGACCGCCTCTCCGGCGCCTCCGCCGATATCCGCCAGGATCTGGACGGCCTGGGCGGCGTCGTGTCCCATCCTCTCGACCAGGCTCGGAACCGCCGGCGCGCCGATGGCGCTGAGGGCGTAGGCCGCGTTGCGGCGTACGTCCTCGGACCCGTGATCCAGAAAATTCGAAAGGGTGGGAATGGCGGGGGTACCTATCCCGGCGAGGCGGTAGGCGGCATTCAGTGCCGTGTTCTCATGCTCGTCGTCCAGATCCCGTGCGGCGTCTGCCACCGACGCTTTCAGGCCGTTCGCGGACGGACGTCCCCGGTGCCAGTCCCAGAGGTGGTTCCACAGCAATGCGCGTTCGTCCGAGCGCTTCCATACACCGCGCGAGGTTCGACCGTTCGCGGCTTGCCGCCAGCTCGGGGCGTCCGGTTCCTGCATCCGGGTAAAAAGGAATTTCATCATATAGCGGGGCCCGTCGCTGGAATTCGGCATGGCCCGGTGCCACAGGTCGTAGTGTACGATCGTGACGTCACCCGCGTCCCCGCAAAGCGGCAATTCTTCGCACGTATCGGCGTCGCAGGTGTTGTTGAAGTGGCTGCCGGGCACTACGCCGGTAGGTCCCAGGCTTAGCGGCGTGGGTTGGGGATAATAGAACGCCATCGCCCACCTGGTGTGATGGTGCCGCCGGTTCCAGCCGTCCATATGCATCCGCTGCCCGGCGCTCCCCGGCGGATTGGAGTGACAGTGGCGGTGGGGATGCATGTAATAGTCGGCGCCCAGGAGTCCGGTGAGCGCGCCGGTAACGTTCGGGTCCTGGAAGACCCTCTGGATTTCCGGCAGCCTGGGCAGAAGGTTGTTCCCGGGATTTCCCTCTTTTTTGAATATGTCGTCGGTGCGTTGGAAGACGTCGGCGTGAAATTCCGGAGGAAGCTCTGTCTTGACGGAAATAAACCCGTTGACGATGTAAAACCGCATCTGTTCGTCGGTCAGCAGCCTGGTTTCTCGCATGGGAGTACCTCTCTCGGTGACGTCACGACCGGTGGCGCACGGGGTGCCAGGAGTGCGCCAGCAGGGCTTCTTCTACGACATCCGTGCCCCAACCCGGCCCGTCCGGAATGGCCATGCGTCCGTCGACGATTGTCGGCGCATTCGTGACGAGGTCGTCTTTCCAGGGCACGTCGTCGATGTCGATTTCCATGATGCTTACGTTGGGAAGCACGCCGCAAAGGCTCGCGCTGATGAATGAAGCGAGGTGACTGTAGTAGTTGTGCGGGGCGACGTTCAACTGATAGACTTCAGCGAGGTCTCCGATTTTCCTGGACTGGGAGAATCCGTTCCAGGGTACGTCAACCATGTACACGTCGGCCGCCCGGCGTTCAAAATAGGGAATATATCCGCGCATGTGAAACAGATTCTCGCCGGTGCAGATGGGCGTGGCGGTGGACTGTCTGATCGCAAGGATGGCATCCGGATCGTACATGTCGATTTCAAGCCAGAGCAGGTTGAAAGGTTCCAGAATTCTCGCGATTCGCCTGCAGGCCTCCGGCTTGAAGTTGAAATTGAGGTCCACGTTGATGTCGACGTCGGGACCCACGGCTTCACGGAAAGTACCCACCAGAGTCTCGATATGCGTCAGCAGCCGGTTCGATATCGCCTGGTCCGTCGTACCCGGTCCGCCCCCGAAGCCCGGAAAGTAGACGGATCCGGGATCGCCGGGCATCAGAATGTTGGTTTTGAGCGCCGTGAAGCCTTTTTGCACCACTTCACGGCCCAGCGCGGCGACGTCGTCCAGGCTGCGCAGCGGCGGGGCTCCGATGAGTTCGTGCGACCGGATCCTGCTGGTCCCGCAATGCGACCAGTACAGCCGGACGTCTTCCCGCGTGGGCCCGCCGAACAGTTCCACAACGGAAATGCCGAGGGCCCGCGCCTTGATGTCCACCAGGGCCAGTTCGATACCCGCAATGGCTTTCATGGTCGCGCCGTCCGGACTCTGGCGGCTCTGTCTGACCATGTCGTGGAATCTCATTTCAAACGGGCGCGGGTCGCTTCCGATCAGCACGACTTTGAAGTCTTCAATGGCGCCTGCGACGCTCAGGGCCATCTTGTCGTCGCTGCATTCGCCCCAGCCCGTAATCCCGCTGTCGGTTTCCACTTTGACAAACAGCCAGGAACGCCAGCCCGCGTCGACGTGGAACGTCCGGATCTCGGTGATGCGCATTTTGTCTGCCCTCTCGTCTGGCTCCGGCCGCGGACTTGCAGCCTCCTGTCCTGTAAAAAAAGAAACAGGGGGCGCGTGCCCGGCCCCCTGTTCGTGTCGCATGTGTATCGTGAGTGCGGGACTACGCGTCGAAATACAGCGCGAATTCGTACGGATGCGGCCTCAGTCGCATCTCGTCGATTTCATTTTTGCGCTTGTAGTCGATCCAGCTGTCGACCACGTCTCTGGTGAAGACGTCTCCCTCGAGGAGGAAGTCGTGATCGGCTTCAAGGGCGTTGATGGCTTCTTCCAGCGATCCGCACGTCTGCGGGACTCTGGCCATGTCTTCCGGTTCCAGTTCATAGAGGTCCATGTCCAGCGGTTCGCCCGGGTCGATCCGGTTCCGGATGCCATCCAGGCCGGCCATGAGCATGGCCGCGAAGGCCAGGTAAGGGTTGCACGACGGGTCCGGGCAGCGGAACTCCATTCGCTTGGCCTTGGGGCTGGGGGAATACATCGGGATCCGGACGCATGCGCTGCGGTTGCGTTTGGAGTAGGCCAGGTTGACCGGGGCTTCGTATCCGGGCACCAGGCGTTTGTAGGAGTTCGTGGTTGGCGCGACGAACGCGAGTAACGCGTTTGCATGCTTGAGGATCCCGCCGATGTAGTGCAGCGCCATGTCGCTCAGTCCGGCGTATTCCGAACCCGCGAAGAGGGGCTCGCCGTCTTTCCAGAGGCTCTGGTGCACGTGCATCCCGGTGCCGTTATCCTGAAAGAGCGGCTTGGGCATGAACGTGGCGGTCCTGCCGTGTTTCCGTGCGGTGTTTTTGACGATGTACTTGTAGAGGATCAGTTTGTCGGCGCACGTCAGCAACGGAGCGAACCTGAAATCGATCTCTGCCTGGCCGCCGGTCGCCACCTCGTGATGGTGGGCTTCGACTTCGATTCCGCAGTCGAGCATATGCAGGACCATCTCACTCCGGATATCCTGAAGGCTGTCGGTAGGCGGTACCGGGAAGTAGCCTTCCTTGTAGCGGGGTTTGTAGCCCAGGTTGGGCTGCTCGTCGCGGCCGGTATTCCAGCGGCCTTCAACTGAATCAACGTAATAATATCCTGTATTGTTCGTCTGGTCGAAGCGGATATCGTCGAAGACGAAGAACTCAGCCTCGGGACCGAAGGTCGCCACGTCCGCAATACCGGTTTCCCTGAGGTAGATTTCGGCCCTTCGCGCCACTGTACGTGGATCACGCGTGTATTGCCCTCTGGTGATCGGATCCTGGATCTCGCAGAACATCGCGAGCGTGGGAATCTCGAGGAAAGGGTCGACGAAGGCCGTATCGGGCTCGGGCATCACGAGCAGGTCGCTCTCGTGGATGGACTGCCAGCCGCGCATGCTGGAGCCGTCGAAGCCGAGGCCGTCTTCGAAGGTGTCTTCCTCGACTTCCTCCGCGGGCACGGAAAAGTGCTGCCAGAGCCCCGGATAGTCCGTAAAGCGGAAGTCCACGATTTTTACGTTGTTTTCCCTGATCATGTCAAGGACGTCTTGAGGCGTCTTGCCCATGCCGCGGCTCCTTTCGGATGTGGGTCGTTGTATGGTCTCTACAGATGTCAGGACGTGTTTGGAATGGCGCAAATATACGGGGCATACATTTCGTATAGATTGCCATTATGTTAAATCCATGTTAATAGCAGTACCGTCCGGCGCGAGCGCCCGATGCCGGCCGCGCCCCGTCGGAAGTGACCGGAAACCGACGCGGAAGAGCGCATTTTCGCCGCTCCGGATCTGCCGCAAAAGGCTTGACAACAAGCCTGCATTCCTTTATCATTTGTGGGAATTATGGATTCAGGCGGACTCCGAAAGCCTGAAGCTCTCCCTGTCGTCAGGCACGCCGGTCGCGTCACCCTTCACGTGGTCCTCTCTCCTCCGGAAGAAGCCATCTACGCACAGAGTTCGTTCATTCTTCGACTCAACGGGCATCTCCTCCGGCCCCCTCGTTTTTTCTGACGCCGTGTGTTCCGGCCCCGCGATCTGTCTGCGGGACGGGACATTCAAGACAGCTTCTGGGAAGGGGTGGATCGTATGTTGCAGCTACAGCAGCGTGAAGCCGCAATACTGAATATCCTGATCGGCAGGCATATCAATACCGGAGAGCCCGTCGGGTCGCGCGCCATTGCCAGGTCGGGCCTGGGGCTCAGTTCCGCCACGGTACGCAATTCCATGGCGGACCTGGAGGAAAAGGGCCTGCTCACCCATCCGCACACGTCGGCCGGCCGCGTTCCCACGGACAAGGGCTACCGCTACTACGTCGACAAAGTGATGCCCAGACAGACAATCCGGGAGGAGGAGCGCGAACAGATCCGGGAGCGGGTCAGGGCATACGTCCGCGAGGGCGATATCGAGGCCCTGCTGGAGCAGATGTCCCGATTGATCGCGGATCTCTCGATGAATCTGGGTATGGTCCTCTCTCCGAGGTTCGAGCGTGGCGTGTTCGACCGTCTTGAAATGGTCCATTTGTCCGAAGGCAGGCTGCTGCTGGTTCTTGCAATCAAATCGGGGCTTGTGAAGACGATGGTGATGGAGGTGGATTCGGCCATATCGCCCGGCGAGTTGGATGAGACGTCGCGGGCGGTAAACGAACGCCTGTCCGGACTCAGCGTGGCGGAAATCAGAGACTCGGTGGCAGAGCGGCTCCGTGAGGTGTCGAGCGGATCTCCAAGGCTTCTTCGGGTGCTGTGTGACAGCGCGTCGAACCTTTTCCGGTTTCAGAGCGGAATGGATCTGCATTTCGGTGGCGCCGGCAACTTTATCATGCAGCCGGAATTCAACCGCAAGAAGAACGACCTGGCCGCCCTGATGGAACTGCTCGAAGCCCGGGAACCAATGATAACCATTCTGGACGAACGGACCGAGCGCGACGGGATTTCCGTAACGATCGGCGCGGAAAACGTTCCGCCGCAACTTCGGGGCTGCAGCGTACTCACCTCGCGATACCGCGTTGGCGCCATTTCAGGTGTTATCGGGCTGATCGGACCCACGCGCATCCCGTATGCGAGGCTCATTCCCCTCACCCGGTATATGGCGACTCTGGCGGAGGAAATGCTGGATCAATAGCAGGAGGATACCCGCACGAATATGGTTAACCCTGACGAAGTCAACGGCGAGGAGACGCAGGAGGAAACCGCCGAACCCGAAGGCGGCGGTGAAGTGGAGGCTTCCTGCGAAGAAGACGCGCCGGACCCGATTGAAGAAGCCCTCCGCGAGTCCGAAGAGTACAAGGACCGGTGGATACGCCTGGCGGCCGAGTTCGATAATTACAAGAAACGGAGGACAAGGGAATTCGATGCCCTGATTCAGTCGGCCAGCGAGAACCTGATTCGGGACCTGCTGCCCGTTCTCGACTCGGTCGCGCGCGCGCTGGAGCACCGCGCCGACGGCGAGGAGGATTCCGACGGATTCAGACAGGGCGTCGCCATGATCATGGAGGAGTTCCCCAAAGTCCTCCAGCGCCGCGGTCTTTCCGAGATCGAAGCCGCGGGGCAGCCGTTCGATCCCAATTTTCATGAAGCGTTGATGCAGATGACATCCGATGATCACGAGGAAGGGCTCGTCATGGCCGTGGTGGAACGCGGGTACCGTATTGGCGATAAGGTGATCCGGCCCGCCAGGGTCGTCGTGAGCGGAGGAAGCGCCGGCGAGGAGTCCGGGAGCGAAGAAGAGGGCGAGAAGGAGGGTGAAGCGCGGCAATCCTGATCAGGGCCGGAATTCGGCTCTGTTCTCTGTTTTGCCCCATAGGAACGAATCATGTCCAAGCGTGACTATTATGACGTTCTCGGCGTGCAGCGCGGCGCGACCGAGGGCGAAATCAAGAAAGCCTACCGCAAGCAGGCGATGAAATTTCATCCGGATCGGAACGCCGGCGATGAAGAGGCCGCGGCCAGTTTCAAGGAGGCCGCGGAAGCATACGAGGTCCTCGGCGACGCCCAGAAACGCCAGGTCTACGACCAGTACGGGCACGCGGGCCTGGGCGGGCCATTTCAGGGCGGCGGATTTCAGTGGTCCGACTTCACCCATGCGACCGATTTCGAAGACATTTTTTCCAACCTGGACGATGTGTTCGGCGGCGGGATTCTGGGCGATCTGTTCGGCCGCCGTGGAGGTCGCCGGGGCCCCCAGCGCGGGGAAGACGTCCGAATTCCGGTCCGGTTGACGCTCGAGGAAATCGCGTCCGGCGTTCAGAAGAGGATCCGGTTTGCCCGCATGGACAGGTGCGGAACGTGCGCCGGAAGCGGCGCCCGTTCCGGCGCTGCCGCCAGGACCTGCAGCGTGTGCAACGGGATGGGGCAGGTACGCCAGGCCACAAGGTCTCTGTTCGGGCAATTCGTGAACGTCACCACGTGCCCCCAATGCAATGGCGAGGGCAAGGTGATCGGCGACCGCTGTTCCGACTGCGGTGGCGAAGGAAGGGCAAAGAAGAGTGTCAGCCTGTCGGTCAATATCCCGGCGGGCGTGACCGACGGCAACTACATACCGCTACGGGGGCAGGGCAGCGTCGGACCCAGGGACGGGGCCTCGGGCGACTGTATGGTGCTGATCGAAGAGGCGGAGCACGAGCATTTCGAGCGTCACGGCAACGATATACTCTATGAGTTGCCCATAAGCTTCAGCCAGGCGGCGCTCGGCGCGGAGGTCAACGTGCCCACGTTGAACAGCAGGGCCGAGATGAAGATCCCGGCGGGAACCCAGTCCGGGCAGGTCTTTCGCCTGAAGGGCAAGGGAATACCGGAACTGAACGGGTATCGTACGGGAGACCAGCTTGTGCGGGTGATGGTCTGGACGCCCGCTCGTCTGAACGAGGAAGAAAAGACACTGTTCAGGCAACTCGCCGAACTCGAGAGCATCCAGCCTCCCGAAGGCGGAAAGGGCCTGTTCGAACGCATGAAGGAAGCGTTCGGCGCGTAGCGTCCGTTATCAACAAATTCGTCCTATCGCCTCTTCGTAGTTTCGTTCTTTCGTAGTTTCGCATTCTCGTATTCTCGTAGTTTCGTAGTCTCGTAGTTTTGCCTCTTCGTAGTTTCGTTCTCTCGTATTCTCGCGGTTTCGCCTTTTCGTATTCTCGCCGTTTTGCCTTTTCGCAGTTTCGTTTCTTCGTATTCTCGTAGTTTCGTAGTCTCGTCTTCTCTTCTCACGTCAGCCTTGGAAAAAGGGGCTGACTTTTTTTTACACGCGATTTTGAGAAGCTGGTCTCAATTCTACGCGCAGTACAAGGAAGAAAGGGTCTCAGGACAATTGAAATCTCACGAACGCACGCGATCCAGGCCAGGAGGTGTTCCGACAACCTTTCGGCCTTCTGTCTCTTCAGGAGATCCCAGGGGCGTGCTGCGTCGATTTCGCGGTTCAGCTCTCCTATGCGCAACCAGATGGTCCGGAGTGCGCCGGCGAAGTCGAACCCGTCCAGCGCGGCGCTCAGGTCCTGCGGAATCCGGGAGTCACGGGGTTCCACCGGACCGCAACCGGACTTTTCGCAGAGCGCTTCCAGCCGGCGAACCAGGTTGCCGAGGCCATTCGCCAGGTCCGAATTGTACAGGTCCCGAAGCCGGGCTTCCGATACGTCTCCGTCCTCCCAGGAGCGTACGGCCCGGAGCAGATAGTATCTGAGGGCGTCGGCGCCGAAACGCCGGATCAGCGGGAACGGATCCACGGCGTTGCCCTGCGACTTCCCGATCTTGCGGCCCTCGACGGTCAGGTGTCCATGTACGAAGATCGTCCCCGGCAGCGGCAGGCCGGCCGAGAGCAACAGGGCCGGCCAGTATATCGCATGGAATTTGAGGATGTCTTTGCCGATCACGTGGATCCTGGCGGAGCAGTTCTCCCAGTAGCGCACATAATTCTCTTCGTTTGAGCCGTAGCCAGGGCCGGTGAGGTAGTTGGTCAGGGCGTCGAACCAGACGTACATAACCTGCGTTGGGTCTCCGGGTACGGGCACGCCCCAGCCTCCCGATCTCTCCCGATTGCGGGAAATGCTGAAATCCCGCAGGCCGCGGCGGATGAAGGCAAGCGCCTCGTTTCGCCGGGCTTCCGGGAGAATGCGCAGCCTTCCGGACGCGATCAGGGTCTCGAGCGCCTTCTGCCAGGCGGACAGGCGGAAGAAATAGTTCGTTTCCTCGACAATCTCGGGCTCGACGCCGTGTACGGGGCACCGTCCGTCCGCCAGATCCCTCTTCAGATAGAAGTCCTCGCAGCCCGCGCAATACAAGCCCCGGTATTTTTTGAGTACGATATCCTCCTTGCGGCAGGCAAGCCAGAACCGGGAGGCCCCGCGGAAATGCGCATCGGAGGAAGAGCGAATGAAGCGGTTGTGAGTGACATCGAGGGCGCTGGCGAGGTCCTGGAAGACGGCGGCGTTCCGGTCGCAGAGCTGCCGGGGCGTCAGGCCTTCGCTCTGGGCGGCCTGCACGTTCTTGAATGCGTTCTCGTCGGTACCGGTCAGCAGGAACGTGTCGTCGCCGTGCAGCCGGCGCCAGCGGGCGATCACGTCGGCCTGCACGAGCTCCAGCGCGAAGCCCACGTGCGGGCGGGCGTTGACGTACGGAATCGAGGTCGATACATAGGCAGTCTTCATAGCGAAACCCTTCCGATAAAAAAAACCCACCGCCGATCCGCCGACGGTGGGTTTGTTGATTGGTGTACCGTTGTACTTTAGTTCGATTTCATGGGATGCTCCGCCGCGGACGTCCGTTGGAGATGGAGGACATCATTCGCATCGAAATCACGGTGACGCGGGTCGACGCAATGCCATGCGGAATGGCTGAGGGTCGCCACGTGACATGCGACCCGATAACTGTATACTGAACGGATTTCATTTGACGCTCCCGATTGTGTGGGCGTAAAGATAGATGGACTTGCAGGAAATGTCAAGGCCAACTGGCGGACGTGCTGCCTTTCGGGTATTGCCACGTGCAGATCGTAAGGGGATGATTCCATGCTGCAGTAGATCCTTCGTCGGCCTGGCGAGCTTCTCTGGATGACAATCAGAGTGAACTTCCCGCGGATGCGTTTTCAGGACGTAGGACCCAGGCCACTTCGACAGGCTCAGTGCAAGTCCTCTGGATGACAGTTCAACTGAACACTTGACCGATGACTTTCGACGATGGTCATTGCAAGACATGTCGTTCAGTGCGTAGCCGAAACAGAACCCGTACATCGTGAATCTGTTATCTAGCCCTTGTCCTTTTGGCGGTATGGGCTTACATTGTCGAAGACAGCAAAACCGGCGCTTTTCCGCCGGTCGCCCGGGTGCCATTTTAAAACGGGCGCCGCCTTGTTATCGCGGACATTGCAGGAGATAGGGATTCGGCTTTGCTTTTCTGGTTGGGAGAGCGTTTCGCAGACGTTTACGGTCCTCTTCGGTTGTTGACGTCCTATCTGTTTCTGGCCGTCCTCGGCACGGCAATGGCAGGATTCTTCACCTGGCGTCTGCTGCCCCGGTTGTGGATACGGCTGCCCAAGGACCGGGGCCGGGAGTACGCCGTGGAGAACGAACAGAGCCATGGCAAACCGGTTGGCGCCGGCATCATCTTCATTCCGATCTACGTCGCCGTCTGTGTCCTCGTCCTCCCGCCAGGCTTACAGTACTGGCAGATCCTCGGGTGCGTCCTGCTCGCGATGGTGGCAGGGTTTCTGGACGATCGAAGTCCGGGCGGATGGGGCGAGTATCGCGTGGGCGCCATCGATCTGGGCATCTCGTTGCTGGGCGCCATGGTCATCTGTCAGCTGGAGCCGGTTCAACTCTGGTTGCCGCTGATGAAGACGCCTGTTTCGGTTCCGCCGTGGATATTCGTGCCCGGCGCCGCGCTGTTGATCTGGGTCTCGATCAACGCCACCAACTGTACCGACGGCGTGGATGGGCTGTCGGGAAGTCTGAGCGTGATGGCATTCGTCTACCTGGCCACGATTCTGTACGGGATCGTGGGACACCGGGACATCGCCAGGTACCTGCTCGTGCCGCATTACCCGGATGGCGCGGTCTGGGCGCTGTTTGCATTTGTCATGGCCGGATGTCTGGCCGGCTACCTCTGGTACAATGCGTACCCCAGTTCGGTTCTCATGGGTGACGCGGGCTCCCGGCCGATGGGCTTCCTGCTCGGGATACTGGTTCTGGCGTGCGGAAATCCGTTTCTGATCGTGGTCGTTGCCGGCGTGGTTCTAGTGAACGGCGCCACGGGGCTCCTGAAAGTCGCGTTTCTGCGGTTTTTGAAGATCGGGATATTCAGGACGGTTCGTTATCCGCTGCACGATCACTTCCGTCACAAGAACGGCTGGTCGAATACCCACGTGCTCGTGCGGTTCATCCTGCTTCAGGCATTCGTAACGCCAATCCTGCTGGTTCTGCTGGTCAAGATCCGTTGAACCATCCGTAAGAGGAGCGTATGGACGGAAAAGAGGCGTTGAAGCGAAGAATCTGCGAGGCCATCGATCGCCGCCGCGGACAGATCGAGCGGATCGGTGACCACATCATGGCCCACCCCGAGACGGGATTCAAGGAGTTCGAGACCGCCAGGCTTGCGGAAAGTACCATGGAGGAATTCGGCATTTCGCCGGAAACCGGGCTGGGAATTACGGGCGTTAAGGGAGTCCTCCGCGGCGCGAAACCCGGCCCGACGGTGGCCCTGATCGGCGAGCTGGACTCACTTGTAGTACCGGACCATCCCATGTCGGACCCCGATACCGGCGCCGCCCACGCGTGCGGCCACAACGCCCAGATGGCCGGACTGCTGGGCGCGATGATGGGGATGGTGGACACCGGCGCGGCAGAGTCCATGGCCGGAAACGTCGTGTTCTTCGCGGTGCCGGCGGAAGAGTACATCGAGGTCGAGTACCGGATGGGGCTGGTCAGGGAAGGAAAGCTGGAGTTTCTGGGCGGAAAACCGGAACTCGTCCGGCTCGGTCAATTCGACGACGTTGACATGGCGGCGATGATCCATACACACAGCGACTCCAACATGAAGAAAGCGGCCATTTCCGAGTCGTGCAACGGGTGCCTGGTGAAGATGATCCACTTCATCGGCAAGGCCGCGCACGCCGGAGGCGCGCCGCACAGGGGGATCAACGCGTTGAACGCCGCCCAGATCGCATTGGCGGCGATTCACGCGCAGCGGGAGACGTTTCGGGATGCGGACGCGATCCGCGTGCATCCGATCATCACCAAGGGCGGAGATATCGTGAACGTGGTGCCCGCGGAGGTCAGGATGGAGACGTACGTCAGGGGTAAGACGAACGAAGCCATGCTGGACGCCAACGAAAAGGTCGACCGCGCGGTCCGCGCCGGGGCCATGGCGGTGGGCGCGAGGGTGGAGATCGAAACGCTTCCAGGGTACCTGCCGCTTCGGAACGATCCGGAACTCAGCGCGGTTTTCGAAGCCAATTCAAAGGCGTTGTTCGGGGAGGACGAAGTCTGTGAGGTTTCGCACCGAACGGGTTCCACCGATATGGGCGACCTGTCCCACATCATGCCGGCGATCCATCCGTACATGGCCGGGGCGGACGGCGTGGGCCACAGCGCGGATTGGCACATTTCCGACAGGGAGATGGGATATCTTGCGCCCGCGAAATCGCTGGCGTTGCTGGCGGTGGACCTGCTGCACGGCGACGGCGGGGCGGCAGCGGATCTGCTCAGGGATTACAGGCCGGCGATGACGAAGGACGAATACCTGGCGTTTCAACGGGCGCTGTTCAAGACGGAGATCTACGACGGCGCGCGCGACGGGGAAGGATAGAATGGCGCATACGAGCGACTCCGAAATAGGCTGGAATGCCGTCAGCAGTACGGGCGCGGTTGCCGCGGGCGGAGCTGGCGCCGTGGCGGCCGGGATTCAAATCCTGGATCGCGGCGGGAATGCGGCGGACGCGGCGGCGGGGACCATCCTCGCGCTGAACGTGACCGATCACGGCGCGTGTTCCATCGGCGGCGAGGTACCGGTGATCCTCTATGATGCCGGCAGGAATGAAGTGAAAACGCTTTCCGGACAGGGCCGGGCGCCGCTTTCGCAGGAAGCGATCGACTGGTACATGGCAAACGGCATTCCCGACAGGGACATCAAGATGGCGCCTGTCCCATCGGTCGTGGATCTGTGTACGACGCTGCTCATCCGGTACGGTACGCGGTCTTTCGAAGAGATCGTATCCCCCACGCTGGAGATCCTGGATCAAGGTGAGGAATCCTGGCATCCCAGGCTTGCTGTGACACTGCGCAGGCTGGTCGAGGCGGAGCTGGCGGCGCGCGGAAGCCGCGAGGAGAAGGTGGCGGCCGCGAGCGACCGCTTCTACGGACGAAACGGGGCCTGCCAGGACGTTGCCGGTGACCTTGAGGCGGACTACATCGAAAAGGGAGGTTTTCTCCGCAAGGCGGACCTGTCAGCCCACCGGACGCTGGTTGAAGACCCGGTGGCGGTCAACTACCGGGGATATGACGTTTACAAATGCGGACCGTGGACGCAGGGGCCGTACCTCTGCCAGGCGCTGCGTCTGCTGGAGGGCTTCGACCTGAAATCCATGGGCCATCTTTCCGCGGATTACGTGCACGTGTCCGTCGAAGCGCTCAAGCTGGCCATGGCCGACAGGGACGCGTACTACGCCGATCCGGAATTCGCGGACGTTCCGATGGCCGATCTGCTGTCGGACGCCTATAGCGAAATTCGCAGGCCGCTGATCGATATGGAAAAGGCGTCATTGGAAGCCCGGCCCGGCGATCCGTACGGCATGAATGCGCTGCGCGGCGAGGGTGTGTTCGAGCCGGGCATCGGCGGGACGACCACGTGCGTGGTTGCGGATCGCTGGGGAAACGTCGTTTCGGCAACGCCAAGCGCGAATGTGTACCGCGGTGAATCCCCTCTGGGCGGACGGACCGGGGTATCGTACGGCAACCGCCTCCGAAGTTTGAATACGACCCCGGGCCATCCCAACTGCATCCAGCCTGGAAAACGTCCGCGCATCACGCTGACGCCCACGCTCGTCCTGAAAGACGGCATGCCGATTCTGGCGATCAGCGTCGCGGGAGGAGACCTTCAGGACCAGGCGACGCTGAACCTGCTCCTGGATTTCATCGAGTTCGATATGCTTCCCGAAAACGCCGTCACCGCGCCGCGTTTCGCCACGGCCCACCACGAGGACTCGTTCGATCCGAATCCCGATCGCCCCGCAACGTTCAAACAGGTCGGCTCTCTCTCGATCAGCGACAGGGTGAGCCGGGAAGTACGGGACGCACTCGCGGCGCGCGGGCATCGCGTTGCGCCGAGCGACGGACCGATTGCGACGCCGGTCATGCTGTTCATCGATCAGCAAAACGGACGCTTCCACGCCGCCGGCGACCCCGCCGCGGGACGCCACGCGGCCGGGCTGGAGGGATAACGGGAGAAAAATCCGTCAAAACGTGTACGGTTTGCCGAAGTAAGTCCGGGTGGCCGATCCGCGCAATCGGACGTTGCTTCTTCCCACGGGCCTTGCTGATAGTATGTCAGCAGGGCCTTTTTCTATGTTGATTTCGCGACCCCGACCTGACTGAAACCGAACACATCCGGCAACGATACCTATCCGCATTCAATTCTACGTGGCTTCCACCCACGGTTACGCTCATTTTCCCGCAATCGACGTTCAAGTTCTCCAACCCGACTCGCGCCTCACGACTCTCCCCGGTCGCCATAACCTCCCATTGAGTTTCTGATTCAAACGCGTACCAATCCGGTCATGGACCGACGGCAATCCCCGCCCTCGGGTCGACGGACCGGTATTGCCGGGCATCTCTATGTTTGTACGTAAAATCATGATATAATAATGACAAGTAACAGATAGCGTCACCATAATATCATGATAAATATCCGCTTAAGTCACCATACAGTTATGTTTTTGCATGTTATCACGATAATTATATATTATCTGCGGAAAAGGTAGACCGCAAACCGTCTCAGCCGGAAGAGCTTCCTGTATACGCAACGTCGCACACGATTCAGGGATGCAGGATCCCGGGATGTAGCGGCAGGCAGCCGCGTTGAAGTCGATGGCAGCGTGGTCTGTGATGGAAAATAACCGGCTTTCTGATCAATACCTTCGGCGGAATGAACACGACAGCAACGGCAACGCCACCGGGGATAACAAGCTCACGCTCAGAGGCGGCGCCATCGAGCAGGCCGTGACGGACGTGGCCGAGGACCTGAGCCACGATCCAGCGACCCCCAATGTCGATCAGCCATGCGCAGGAGATTCATATGCGTAAAAGCAGATTCAACGCCGTTCTGTGTGTCATGGTGGCCATATGCGCGGCAGTTGCCGGCAGTCCCGACGCAGCAAATGCCCAATCCAACCCAGCCAGTTGGTTTGTCACCACGTGGCGAACGACGACCAGTAACGAGTCCATCACCATTCCGGCAAGCGGCACGTACACCATCGACTGGGGCGACGGAACTATCGAGGCGGGCGTCAGCGGCAGCCGGTCCCACACGTATGATTCCGCCGGCAACCACACGGTGCGCATATCCGACGGCATCACCCGATTCCAGCTCGGCGACAGTAATGACGCATTCAAACTGGTATCCATCGACCAGTGGGGAACCGCCCGGTGGACGTCGATGCGTGCGGCGTTCAAGGGTGCATCCAACATGGGATACAATGCGGTGGACGCGCCCGATCTCTCGCGCGTCTCCGACGCCAGCGACATGTTCCGCGATGCCTTCTCCTTCAACGGCGACCTGTCCTCCTGGGACGTCTCTTCCGTGACCACCATGGTTGACATGTTCCGCGGCGCATCCTCCTTCAACAGGCCCCTGACCTCCTGGGACGTCTCGTCCGTGACGGACATGTCGCGGATGTTCCTTGGCGCCCGATCCTTCAACCAGCCCCTGTCCTCCTGGAACGTCTCGTCTGTGACGGACATGTCGCGGATGTTCAGTGAAGCATCCTCCTTCAACGGCGACCTGTCCGGATGGGACGTCTCGTCCGTGACCAGAATGAACGGTATGTTCCGCGGCGCATCCTCCTTCAATAGGCCCCTGAACTCCTGGAACACGTCGTCTTTGACCAAAATACGCGCCATGTTCTGGGGCGCCCACTCCTTCAACCAGCCGCTGAACGCCTGGAACACGTCGTCTGTGACCGACATGCGCTCCGTGTTCACTGACGCCCGTTCCTTCAACGGCGACCTGTCCTCCTGGGACGTCTCGTCGGTGACCAGCCTGGAGGAGGTGTTCCTCAACGCCTTCTCCTTCAACCAGCCCCTGGATACCTGGGACGTCTCGTCGGTGACCAGCCTGAGCAGCACGTTCCTCAACGCCACCTCTTTCAATCAACCCCTGAACTCCTGGAACGTCTCGTCCGTGACCAACATGCTGAAGACGTTCCGGAACGCCACCTCCTTCAACCAGGCCCTGGACTCGTGGGACGTCTCGTCGGTGACCAGCCTGTTCTCCACCTTCTACGACGCCACGTCCTTCAACCAGGCCCTGGACGCCTGGGACGTCTCGTCGGTGACCCGCATGGACTACACGTTCCATAACGCCGTCTCCTTCAACCAGCCGCTTGACTCCTGGGACGTCTCGTCGGTGACCCACATGACCCTCATGTTCAACGGCGCCACCTCGTTCAACCAATCCCTGTCCTCCTGGGACGTCTCGTCGGTGACCCGCATGGGCGCCATGTTCAGCGGCGCATCCGCCTTTGAGCAGAACCTGGGAAACTGGCATATCGTGCTGGACGATACGTCAATCGACTACGGTGATACGCCGGGGACCGTCGGACGCATATCCGCACAGAATTCCGTCCTTGACCGGCAGAACCCCGTATACGGGATAGGCCCGGGCGGCGACTCCAGTTTCTTCGAACTGGACGGCGCCGACCTCGTGATGAAGGAGGTCCCCACCAGGGACTCGTACACGGTGACCATCACCGCGACCTCCACGGGAGACTTCGGCACCGGCAACGCCCGGACCTATACCATAGACGTATCGGGTGTGCCCACCTTCCCACCGTCCGACTCGGACTTTGTCACGACCTGGAAGACCACCGCGCCCGGCCAGTCCATCACCATTCCGGCGCGCGGCACGTACACCATCGACTGGGGCGACGGGACCGTGGAGGAGGGCGTGAGGGGCACACAGTCCCACAGGTACGATTCCGCCGGAACATACGCGGTACGAATATCCGACGGCATCACCCGATTCCACCTCAATGACCACGCGGTCGCGGACAGGCTGGTCTCCATCGACCAGTGGGGGACCGCGCAGTGGACGTCGATGCATGAGGCGTTCAAGGGCGCATCCAACATGGAATACAACGCCACCGACGCGCCCGACCTCTCGCGCGTCACGGACGCCAGTTTAATGTTCTATAATGCCTCATCCTTCAACGGCGACCTGTCCTCCTGGGACGTCTCTTCGGTGACCAACATGAAATCCATGTTCCACAAAGCCCACTCCTTCAACGGCGACCTGTCCTCCTGGGATGTCTCTTCGGTGACCACCATGGGCCTGATGTTCTCCAGCGCCCGCTCTTTCAACCAACCCCTGGACACCTGGGTCGTCTCGTCTGTGACCGCCATGAACGCCATGTTCCAGAACACCGATGCGTTCAACCAGCCCCTGGACGCCTGGGACGTGTCGTCTGTGACCAACATGCGCTCCATGTTCTGGAATGCCCCCTCCTTCAACCAGCCGCTTGACTCCTGGGACGTGTCGTCGGTGACCGGCATGTTGTGGATGTTCCGCGACGCCAGTTCCTTCAACCAGCCCCTTAACTCCTGGAACGTTTCGTCCGTGACCGAAATGAAGGAAATGTTCCGCAACGCCGGCTCCTTCAACCAGCCCCTGAACTCCTGGGACGTGTCGTCTGTGGACAGCATGTTCGGCATGTTCCACGGCGCCACGTCCTTCAACGGCGATATATCCGACTGGAACGTATCGTCTGTGACCAGCATGACGTGGATGTTCTACGGCGCCTCCTCCTTCAACCAGCCCCTGGATTCTTGGGACGTGTCGTCGGTGACCAACATGTTCGGCATGTTCTTTAACGCCCCCTCCTTCAACCAGCCTCTGGACTCGTGGGACGTGTCCTCGGTGACCAACATGAGTGACATGTTCTACGGCGCCACCGTCTTCAACCAGCCCCTCAACGGCTGGGATGTCTCGTCAGTTACCTCCATGAACGACGACATGTTCGGCGGCGCATCCGATTTTGAGCAGAACCTCGGAAACTGGTATATCGTGCTGGATGACACGTCAATCGACTATAGCGATACAACGGGAGTAGTCGGACGAATTTCCGCGCAGAACACCTCCCTTGACCGGCAGAACCCCGTCTACGGGATCGGCCCGGGCGGCGACTCCGGCGCCTTCGAGCTGGATGGCTCGGACCTCGTGATGAAGGAGGTCCCCACCAGGGCCTCGTATACGGTGACCATAACCGCGACCTCCACGGAAGGCTTTGGCACTGGCAACGCCCGAACCTACACCATAGACGTCTCGGGCCTGCCCGGCTACCTGTCCGCGTCGGCCTTTGTCACGACCTGGAAGACCACCTCGCCCGGACAGTCCATCACCATTCCGGCAAGCGGCACGTACACCATCGACTGGGGCGACGGGACCGTGGAAGAGGACGTGAAGGGCAGGCAGACCCACCGGTATGATTCCGCCGGTACCCACACGGTGCGCATATCCGACGGCATCACGCGATTTCACCTCGACTACCACGCGCACAGGGACAGGCTGGTGTCCATCGACCAGTGGGGAACCGCGAAGTGGACGTCGATGCGTCAGGCGTTCGCGGGCGCGTCGAACATGGTATACAACGCCACCGACGTCCCCGACCTCTCGGGCGTCACGGACACCGGCTCCATGTTCCTCCGCGCCTCGTCCTTCAACGGCGACATATCCGACTGGAACGTGTCGTCTGTGACCGACATGCGTGGCATGTTCTCTCACGCATTTTCCTTCAACCAGCCCCTGGACTCCTGGAACGTGTCGTCCGTGACCCGCATGAACGCCATGTTCTACTTCAGCACCTCCTTCAACCAGCCCCTGGACTCCTGGAACGTGTCGTCCGTGACCAGCATGTACGCCATGTTCTCCAACGCCACCTCCTTCAACCAGCCCCTGAATTCCTGGAACGTGTCGTCCGTGACTGACATGGCAAGCATGTTCAACCGCACCCCCGCCTTCAACCAGCCCCTGGACGCCTGGAACGTGTCGTCTGTGACCGACATGAACCGCATGTTCCGGAACGCCGCCGCCTTCAACCAGCCCCTGTCCTCCTGGGATGTCTCGTCTGTGACCAACATGTACGACATGTTCGACGGCGCCACCGCCTTCAACGGCGACGTCTCCGGCTGGGACGTCTCGTCAGTGACCACCATGCTCGGCATGTTCACCGACGCCTCCTCCTTCAACCAGGACATATCCTCCTGGAACGTTTCGTCTGTGACCAACATGTACGACATGTTCGACGGCGCCACCGCCTTCAACCAACCCCTCGACTCCTGGGACGTCTCGTCTGTGACCCAAATGGGCGACATGTTCTACAACGCCACCACCTTCAACCAGCCCCTGAACTCCTGGGACATCTCCTCAGCTACCTCCATGAACTTCATGTTCGAAGACGCCACCTCCTTTGTGCAAAACCTCGGAAACTGGCACATCGTGCTGGATGACACGTCAATCGACTATAGCGATACAACGGGAGTAGTCGGACGTATTTCCGCACAGAACGCCTTCCTTGACCGGCAGAACCCCGTCTACGGGATAGGCCCGGGCGGCGACGCCGATTCCTTCGAGCTAAGGCGCTCCAACCTCGTGATGAAGGAGGTTCCCACCAGGGCCTCGTATACGGTGACCATCACCGCGACCTCCACGGGAGATTTTGGCTCGGGCAACTCCCGGACTTTCACCATAGACGTGAGCGACTCTACTGAAACGGCGCCTTTCACCGATCCGCCCTGGTCGACGACGTTGACGGCCGAGGCCCGGAGCGGCTATCGGGGCTACTCGAGGATCGCCAGTCCCGACCTGGGCGCGGTGTCCGGTTACAGGTTCCAGTACGGGTCGGGTGCTTATGAGGCGCAGATCGTCGTTGCGTACGCCGACGGCGTGGTCTTCCAGGTCCGCAGTCAAGGGGAATCGCTCTCTGACCTGACCCTGGAGTGGGTGGGTGAGACCCTCCCGCTGAGCGCCGCCGCCCGTAACGGCAACCGGTTCACCTGGGGCCAGACCTGGCTGGATGCCAACGCGGCGTCGCTGAACGCGTCCACCTTCGCGACGACGCTGCCTGACGGTGGTACGGGCACCGTCTGCCTGCGCGCGTCGGCGCAGACGTGCCCGAGCACGACGATCACGCCGCCGGCGATTACTCCGACGATCAGCGAGTCCGATACGAGCGCGACGGAGGCGCCGCCGTTGACCGCGGCGTTCGAGGACGCGCCCGCCGAGCACGACGGGGCGAACACGTTCACGGTGCGGGTGCGATTCAGTGACCCGCTGGCGTCCGGAGGCGCGCGGGGCCGGGTCGAGCGGACGCTATCGACGACGGGCGGCACGGTGCAACGGGTGCGCCGGGTGGACCAGCGCCGCGACCTCTTCGAGATGCGAATCCAGCCGTCGGGCCATAGTGAGGTGACGGTGAGCCTGCCGTCCTCGGCTTCATGCGGCATACAGGATGCGCTCTGCACACCGGACGGCCGGCCCCTGTCGAATGCGCCGGAAGTCACGGTCCAGGGTCCGCCGGGTCTGTCGGTGGCGGATGCGGAGGTCGAAGAAGCCCCGAACGCGGAATTGGCGTTTGTGGTGACGCTCGACCGGGCGGTCCCGGATACGGTGTCGGTGGCCTGGGCAACGAGCGACGTCACAGCGATAGCGGGCGCGGACTACACGGGGGCGAGCGGGACGCTCACCTTCGCCGCGGGCGAGACCGGGCGGACGGTGTCGGTGGCGGTGCTGGACGATACCCATGACGAGGAGAGCGAGACGCTGACGCTTACGCTCTCGACCCCGTCGGGGGCGTACCTGGCCGATGCCACGGCCACCGGGACGATTACGAACTCCGATCCGCTGCAGCTGGCGTGGCTGTCGCGGTTTGGGCGGACGGTGGGCACGCACGTCACGGACGCGGTGGGCGAGCGGCTGTGGAGCGCGTCCGGCCAGGGCTCCCACCTGACGGTAGGCGGCTACCGGCTGCCCATGGGCCGGCAGTCCGAAGGGATGGCCGAGGTTGGCCGGGATGCCCCCGCCCCCGGCGGGACCGGGCCGGTTGACGGGGAGCCGTCCGGTTCGAGCGATAGGACCCCCGGATCGAGCGATGAGGACCCCGGCGCATCGGCCTCTACGGCGTTGGCTGTCCTGTCCGAAGTGGCCGGGGTCCTGGGGATCAGACCTGGCACGGGCGAGACCGCCGCGGATTCCCGGTGGCCCAACGGTCCCGGGGCGGACCCCCGGAAGGGGCAGATCCGAACGCTCGATTTCGGCCATGCCTTCGATCTGCGCGAGGTCCTTCTGGGCAGTTCATTCCGGCTCAACCTGAACGGGACCCGGGCCGCCACTACGATGCCACGCCTGACGGCCTGGGGCCGGTTCGCCGGCACCGCGTTCGACGGCCGGGACGGCGGCCTGGCGATCGACGGGGACGTGCTCACGGGCACCGTGGGCGCGGACGGCGAATGGGACCGGCTGCTCATCGGCGTGGCGGTCGCCCACAGCCGGGGTGACGGCGGGTACACCATGCCGGGCATTGGCGCGCGCGGGACGGGCGACCTCGAAACCACCCTGACCAGTCTCCATCCCTACCTGCGCTATGCCGTCACCGGGCGGCTGGACGTCTGGGGCCTGGCGGGCTACGGTTGGGGCGACTCGGAGTGGGCCGTGTCCGAAGGGACCCTGGAGGCGGACACGGATTTCGTCATGGGTGCGATCGGGGGCCGGGGCATTCTGCTGGCCGCCCGGGACACCGGAGACTTTCAACTGGCCACGCGCACGGATGCCCTGTTGACGCGAACGCGTACGGACGCGGTCACCGGGCTGGCTGAGACGGATGCCGACGCGCACCGGGTGCGGGTGGTCCTGGAAGGCAGCCGGGGGGTGGCGTGGGCCGGCGGGCGCCGCCTGACTCCGACGGTGGAACTGGGTCTGCGGCATGATTCGGGGGACGCCGAGACGGGCTTCGGCCTGGAACTGGGGGGCCGGTTGCAATACGCGGACCCGGCGCTGGGTTTGACCCTCGAGGGCACTGTGCGCGGCCTCCTGGCGCACGAAGATGAGGACTATAAGGAATGGGGGGCGAGCGGGAAAGTACGCCTGGCCCCGGGGGCCGGCGGCAAGGGCCTGGCGATGACCCTGGCGCCGACCTGGGGTGCGGCCCGGAGCGGCATAGACGGCCTGTGGTCGCGGCAGACCGCGCAGGGCCTGGCGCCGCAGACGACACGGGGCAGGGCCGGCCGACTGAATACGGACGTGGGCTACGGGATGCCCGCGCCGTTCGGCTCGGGCGTCCTGACTCCGTATGTGGGCACCGTTGTGGTGGAAGGCCGGACCCGTTCCTATCGGGCCGGGACGCGGCTCCGAGTGGACACCCGCCGGGCCATGGGCGTGGTCCTGAATCTCGAAGGCCGGCGCCAGGCGGCCACAGGCCGACAGCCGGTCAACCAGAACCTCCGCCTCCAGGCCACCTGGACCTTCTGACTCCGTCTGTCCGTGAAATCGGGCATGAGACGCCGTTGACGCTGGGCCTCGCCGTCTTCCCCAGGAGGCAGGCGTTACTGAACCCGGTTCCGGACTCCGCCCCACTCGGATGCTTCACTGTAGCCCCGACGCATCTTGCGACGTGCTAAGCGTAACAGGATCACTGCTCTTCTCCCTGCTCCGTTGCGGGGGCGCCATCCAGTGACGGTGCCGTATTTCCCTCCGGTGTGCCGATGCGGTAGCCGACCCCGTGCTCCGTGAAGATGTACCGGGGTTCATCGGCATCGTCTCCGAGTTTCCGCCTAAGCCTCTTGACCAGCGTACGGACGCGTCGCATGTCTCCGCCGCGTTTCCTGCCCCAGATTCTACGCAGCAGCGCATTGTGCGTCACCACCCGACCGGGGCTGACACAGAGTTCATACAGCATTTCATACTCGTGTGCGGTCAGTTCCACGCGGCGGCCGCCCACGGTCACGCTCCGCTCCTCGAAGTCGACGGTCAGGTCCTGAAATACACATGGTTCTTCGGGGTCTTTACGTAACGCGTCTTTCTCCTTGCGCAGCGCGGCCTTGATTCGCGCGACGAGTTCAGAAGGGGAAAAGGGCTTTACGATATAGTCGGTCGCGCCCAGCGCATAAGCCCGTTCAACGTTTTCTTCCTGGCCGTACCCGGACAGGAAGATCACCGGGATCCTGTCGATCTCGAGGATATCTTTCATCAGTTCGAATCCGTCGGTTCCGGGCATCACGAGGTCGAGGAGGACGAGGATGGGCTCGCGCGATTCGATCAGACCGGCAACTTCGCCGGGATCTCCCGTGACAATCGCCGCGTATCCCGCTCGCGTAAGGACTTCACGCACGGACCTCAATGTCTGCGGGTCGTCATCCACGGCGAGGATTGCCCCGTGATGTTCTGCGCTGTCGTGCGAATGCGTACCGGTACTTGCCCCGGTGCGGATCGCGGATGCAGGGATTTCCTCCGCAACGGGCACCGTGAACGTGACCTTCGTACCCTTGCCCGGTCCATCGCTCTCGGCCCACACCCTTCCGCCGTGGGCCTCTACGATACCCTTGCAGATGGCAAGACCCAACCCGGTGCCCTGACTGACTCTCTCATCGTTGTTGCCTTCGATTCGTGAAAACTTCCTGAAGAGTTGCGGCAGGAGATCCGCGGTCAGGCCCTTGCCGTCGTCGGCAACCGAGATTTGAACGTGGAGATTTTCACGGATCGCGGCCAGGCGAATGGGAGATGAAGCGTCGGAGTAGCTGGCGGCATTGAAAAGGAGATTGTCCAGCACTTGTACAATGCGACGCCTGTCTACCATCACCCAGGGCAGGTCCGGCGAAAGGCTGATTTCTATGTTGCGCGCTTCGCCGCCGCGGAGGAATGTATTCCGCGCCTCATCAACGACGTCTCCCACGGCAGCCGGCTCCGGCGTGATCGCAAGCGAACCCGTCTCGATTCTGGCCACGTCGAGAAGGTCGCTGATGAGGTCCCGCATGCGGTCCGCCTGCTGGTCGATGATCCGGTAGAACTGCCGCGCCTCGGCGGGGTCGAGTTTCGACGCATCGTCAAGCAGGGCGGCGGTGGAGCCCTTAATGGACGTCAACGGGACCCGAAGCTCGTGGCTGACCATCCCCAGGAACTCGGCGCGCAGGCGCTCCAGGTCTTCCAGGGGCGTCATGTCCTGTATGGTCACGATGACCGACTCGATATCGCCGTCCCCGGAACGGATGGGCGTGGCATTGACCAGCGTCGTGACGGACCGGCCGTCGGGTACGAAGAGGACGATCTCTTCCGCGCGCAAAGTTTCTCCCGAGCCCAGTAACTCGGCCAACTCGGACTCTTCCAGGGAGACCTCCCGACCGTCGGCGCGTCGGAACCTCATCACCTCGAGCAGCTGCTCCTCCGGATGGCCCGGCGTGAGCAGGGCGCCCACGAGCCTTCTCGCCTCGCGGTTGAACGTCAGCGGCGCGCCGGACCTGGCGTCGAAAACCACGACCCCGACGGGTGAGGTGTCGATCAGCGTCTCCAGGTCGAGCCTTGCCTTCTGCTCGTCCCTGTGCCGGCGAGCGTTGGCGATGACCAGCGCCGCCTGCGAGGCAAACGTCACCAGTGTTTCTTCGTCCGCCGCCGTGAACGCGTCTTCGCCTCCCTTCTCGCAGAGACTGAAGGTCCCCACGCTCTGGCCTCGGTAGCGGATCGGTGTTGCCAACGCCGCGGGGGAGGGACTCAGAGGGACTTCAGGGCGGAACTCGGGCAGACCTTCGGACCGGAGGTAACTGTGGAGATTCCGAAGCCGTAACGGCTCCCTTATGTGGGTGAAGTGTTCGAAGAGCTTGTGCCTCTCCGGCCGTAACCACAACCGCCTCGACTGAATGGCCGTTAACCCGGACGTCTTGCAGTCCTGCACCCGCCCCTCGTCGTCAAGCAGTACCATCAGGCCGTACCTTGCACCGGTCAGCGATCGGGCGCTGTCCAGCACTTCCTGCAATACGGCGTCGAACTCCAGACTCTCATTGATGCGAAGGCTCGCCTCGCCTAGCCTGGACAACCGGTTGCGAAGGGCCTCGATCTGTTGATCCCGTTCGTCGATCTGCATCGGTTTCTGACCTTGATTCGTAAGTTTTCGAGGACGTTAATGCGAATATGTGCCAGTTAATAAAGGCGATTGGAAGGCGGATTTCTGGGATACACCAGGTCGCTGGATGAATTTGGGCCTCTCCCCCCGGCACCGCAGAAGCAGGGAGACGTGAGACGGAAGAGGGTAGAGATAACCTCCCTCGAGACAATTCTTCTCGTGCCAAAGGCAACGAGGAAAATCTCTTCTGGCAAGGATTTCTTCTACCGTCTTACGTCTTGCGTCTACCCGATTTTCTCAATTGTCCACAATATAGGAAAGGACGTTTCGTGAATCCAGCGTATTTTCCCGGCGGCGCATCAGTTCACCGCAAGTCACGAATCGAAGGGCTGGTCCGATGGCTCTCCCAGTCTATATCCTTCTCCCGGCTGATTGAGGATGTACGTGGGATTGTTCGCGTCGTCTCCCAATTTGCGGCGGATTTTCTTTATGGTCGTTCGCAACCGTCGCGTGTCGCCGGCGTCCAGCGTGTCCCAGACCCGCCGCAGCAGATCCTGACTGGTCACCAAACGCCCCGCATTGGCCGACAGCTCCAGCATCAGACGGTACTCGAGTCGGGTCAGATGTACCGACCGGCCTGCGAGCGTCACTTCCCGCCGGTCGTAATCGATCTTCAAGTCTCCCAGCACGAACGGTTCTTCCGGCGGGGCGTATTCCCGCTCCTTCCGGCGGCGCAGCGCTGCCCTGATTCTGGCCGACAGTTCGGCGGGCGCAAAGGGTTTGACCACGTAATCGGCCGCCCCGGCATCGAGTGCGCGTGCGATCGCCTCCTCGTGCGCGTACGCGGAAAGGAAGATGACCGGAAGATCGGGATCGGCAATGACGTCGGTCATCACTTCCACCCCGTCGGTTCCCGGCAGGACCAGGTCCAGCAGCACGAGGGCCGGCCGGTGTTTTTCCAATAGCCCGGGTATATCCTGCGGACTGCCGGTCACGCGGGGGCGATATCCTTCCCCGGTCAGGACGTCTTTGACGTTTCGCAGCGTCTGAGTGTCGTCGTCCACCACCAGGATGGTCGTCGGCTCCCGCTCCCTCGTCCGCGTGTCCGCGTCGACCGCAAGATTGCTGCGCCGCCGTACGAGATCCTCCATGGGCGTCAGATCCTGCAGCGTCACCACAAGCGACGCGACCCCGCCGTCGTCAGAAAAAATCGGCGTGGCGTTCATCAGTGTACTCACCCGCCGACCGTCGGGGACCTGAATCACGACTTCCTCCGCCCGTATGGTTTCGCCAGTACTCTTCGCCTGTGCGACAGGATGCTCCTCGGGCGAGAGCATTCGGCCGCCGCCTCGTCGGACGGGCATCGTTTTCAGGAAATGACTCATCGTCTGCCCTGGCGACAACAGGTCGTTTGAGAGCCGGCTCGCCTCCCGGTTGATGGATGCCAGTGTTCCCGCCACGGCATCGATGACGACGATGCCAACGGGCAGCGCGTCCGCCAGCGTATTCATGTCGAGGCGCCCGCTGTTCCGTACGCTCGCTTCACCAGTCATATGGAATGCCTCGCCACGTCCGTTTTGTCCTCGCCTCCGGCCCGTTGCCCGGACTCCATAACCTCTCCCCGATTGGCTGACTGAACTGCCCGGCATTGATCGACGGAAACCTCCCGCCCCATCGGTACGCACCGGTGGTGCGGAGATTTTTTATTGGATGTTCGAAAAATCACTAAAAAATCACGCATTATGATCCATATAGTCACCAAATAGTCACGTTAATTTCGTATATTTTAATCAAAGTAAGCCGGTGTAAGGGGTCCGTCAAGACAAATTGTGGCCAAAACCCGCTGAAATGTCATATTGGTGGCCCCTCCGGCCGGGCAGAGCTGCGCGCATGGAGGCACAGGGCAAGCGTCAGGCGCAGGGACAGGATGCCGCGATCTGCGGTATCCGGGTCATGAGACGCATCAACCGGTAGCGGCGTTGAAGCCGACAGATTCGTGGCTGTGCCGGAGAAAAAATCGAAGCGTCCGGCGGAATGGACAAGGCCGCAACAAAAAGGGAGAGACATATGCACATTAGAAGCCTCCGACTCGGCGTACGAGTCGCATTGATCTCCATCATTGTCGGACTGATCGTCCTTCTGGGCCCTTCCGATGTTTTCGCCGACCACGAAATTGCGACCATGACGGCGATGAACGTGATCTCCGTACCTCCGGATTCCGCCTTCTTCCGCGTTTCATCTTCGTATGGCCCCAATGGGGACACCTACGGGCTGGGAGAGATGATTGAAATCGAGGCCACCTTCAACAGGGGCATGCTGGTCACCGGAGGCGGCGACGTCAGGATGGACCTCACCGTCGGCGACTCGATGCGGACCGCCAGGTACCATCGTGGATCCGGCACGAGAAAGCTGGTCTTCCGTTACAAAGTGATCGCGACGGACGTGGACACCGACGGGATCAGCGCACCCGCGACAGCCTGGACGGGCAGCGGCACGGTGAAGACCTCTGTTTCGAACTTTGCGGCGGTGTTCACGCCCATAGGGCTCGAAACCCAGTCCGGTCACAGGGTGAACGGCAGCCTGGGGCCCTGGGTCACCAACGTGGAAATCGCCTCCACCCCTGCCTCCGGCACCACCTACCGGCATGGAGAAGAGGTCGAGATCGACGTGACCTACACCGCTCCCGTGCGGGTCGACAGCGTCGACCAACCCTGGCTGTCCTATTTCTGGAACCGGGCCTCGGATGGCACGGAACAGCAGAATTTTGCCTGGTACCGGAGCGGGACCGGTACCAACACGCTGCGTCTCTCCTTTACGGTGAGATCCGAATTCAAGGACACCGATGGGGTCCGGATCGGGAGTGCCGCCCCTGATCGTCCTGGCGAGAGAAGGGAGAGAATCGTCTGGGCGTTGAACCACGACGGCGTGAGGGCGCCCTGGAAGATGTCGGGGCTCGATGCGGATGCCGACCACCAGTTGAACGGGGAGCCGTACATCAAGGGGGTTGCCGTCACCTCGAGCCCGGCCTACGGCGCCACGTACCGGCGCACGGAGGCGATCCGGATCACGGTCACCTTCGACCAGAATGTCCGGGTAGTGGGAACCGTCACCAAGGGCCTGAAGTTCACCTTTGGCGACGGCGAGTTCACCAGCCCATATGCCCGGCACGCCTCCGGAAACCGCACCCGGGTCCTGGTCTTCAAACACACCGTCGCGGAAGGGGATGAAGACACGGACGGTCTCACCGTCCTGGCGGGCAATGACGGCGGGTGGGGGGGGAGCGGCAAGATCTGGTCGTCGCCCCCGGCGGGTTCCCTGGAGACTTCAGCGCAAGCCGATCTGAGCCACGGCGCAATCGCGTACGTGAACAGCCACAAGGTGGACGGAGGGCTGACCCTGCCCGCTCCCGGCGTCTCGTCGGTCGAGCTGGTAACGGATCCGGGGGACGACTCCACGTACGTCGCCGGCGACTGGATCGGCGCGAAGGTGACCTTCGACGAAAGCGTGTCCGTAAGCGGAACTCCGCAGCTCGCGATGGAAATCGGCGCAACGGAGAAGATCGCCCGGTTCGGGCAGGGCTCGTTCGAGGGAAGCGTCAGCCCCGGCGACAGGACCGCCGGCCCCGAGGTGATCTTCGGCTACCAGGTGCAGGAGGGCGACCTCGACAGCGACGGCATCGCCATCGGGGAGGACAAGCTCAGGCTTAACGGCGGCGCCATCAGGCAGGCCGTGACGGACGTGGCCGCAAACCTGAGCCACGATCCCGTGGCCTCCGATGCCGGCCGCAAGGTGGATGCCGTGGACCCTGTCCTGACATCCATCGCCATCAGTTCCCGTGCGGGCGGCGACAGGCTCTACGCTGTCGGCGACAGCATCGAGGTGACGATGACCTTCAGCGAGGAGGTAACGGTTTCCGGCGCTCCGCAACTGGATCTGGACCTCGGCGGCGAGGCGAGAACGGCCACCTACGACTTCACTGGAGACTCGTCCGCGGTCTTTGCCTACGTCGTTCAGGAGGGTGACGCCGATACGGACGGCATCGCCATCGACGCCGACACCCTCAGTCTCGAGGACGACAACGCCATCACGGACCTTGCCGGAAATTCAGCGGAACTGGCCTATGCGGCCGTAGCCGCCGACAGCGCCCACAGGGTCGACGGGGTGCCTCCGACTCTCAGCTCCGCAGAGGTTTACCACACTGGCAGAAAGGTCAACCTGTTCTTCAGCGAGCACGTCACCGTCCCCCGGATTCTCTACACGATCAGGAGCATCGTCAACGTGAATCTCGGCCAGTTCTTCATAGCGGTCCTGACGCTCGAGGTGGACGGCGATCAGGTGAGGCCCAGCTCTGCCTCTCTTCACGGTCTTTCGTTGCAGCTGAACCTCTACGCCTCGAATCAGGTGACCGAGAGCCAGCGGGTCAAAATATCCTACGACAACATCTTCGCCAGCGATGCGGTGGGGCTCTTCATCGACAGGGCCGGCAACCCGTTGGCCAACTTCGGCGCCACCACGGTACAGAATGCTTCCAACCAGGCGGACGCGGACGAATCGAACGTGGGAGAACTGGTATTGAGCCGGAACGAGTTCAGGATCACCGAAGGGGAAACCAAAGGGTATACGGTGGCCCTGGAGTCCCAGCCTTCCGACAGCGTGACCGTTGCCATCAGCAGCTCCTCGAGCAAGCTGTCGGCCAATCGCGACAGCCTCACCTTCACCACCGATAACTGGTATACGCCGCAGCGGGTGAGGCTCACCGCCAACCAGGACGACGACGACCTGAACTATTGGGTATCCGTGACCAACAGGGGTAGCGGGGGCGGCTACCAGGGCGCAAGGAAGTGGGTGCTTGTGGTCATCGACGACGACGAGGAATAGGGGGAGGCGTGACCAATCACGGCTGCAGGATGAAAGCATTGATATTGTTCCTTATCACGATGTATCCGGCCTCTTTGTCGGCAGATGCGCCTTCTCCGCCGGATACGTGGAACCTGGTTAAAAACAGTCTGAATTTCGACGTTCGGACCATCATCTATCCGGCGGAAGGAAATGAGGATCCCATTCCCGTGACGCCCTATCTCACCCTTGAATTGTACCGGTGCAACTCCTACAGGCTTACCGTTGGGGTACGGGCGGCAGCGGGGTACAGGTTTCCCCATTTCCTGCCGGACCCGCCGGTTCACGAACCGGCGCCTGAATCGAGAGCCGCAGTCGCGTTCGGTTATTATGCGCTTCAATCCGATACCCTGCGTTTCAACGCTCATTATTTGAGCCTATTCGAAGACGGCGAAGATCTGGAAGACGTCGTAAGGCAGTCCGATAGCGAAATGGCGTTGAACGAATACAGGCTCGTCATTGCCTTCGTAAACGCGGTTTTCCTTGAGTTCTTCAACGACGTCTACGCTTACAGGACCCATGACCGGTTGGTCTTCATGCTGCCCGGCGACAGCGACTTTGCCGACCCTTCCGTGGATTCCGACGAGGAAATCGTGTGGGAACTGGCGTGGCCGGGAGGTCCCTCGTCGATTTCCCGGTCGGCGGTACAGGCCACCGTAACGGGCAAGGTGACGGAGGCCCTGACGGTGGAATTCGCCCGTTCGGTATCGGGGCGGCCCCCGCAATACGCCTGGTGTGCGGTCACCGACGGCGCCGGCCGCGTGGAGCTCGACGTCGTCACGCTGCACGGTTCGGGCGTCACCGGCTACTACAGCGCTCGCGCCCGAAATGAATCCGGCGACATCATGGGCCGCTGGCACAGCATCCCTCTCAATGAGGACCACCGCCAGCTCCTGGAATTGACACCGGGGGGCGGCGCGCGGGTGCTTGCCAGCCACCCGCTCTATTCAGCCAGGATCGCGCCGCCTGAAACCGCACAGCCTAAAGCCGGTTTGGCGCCCAATTTTCCCAACCCGTTCAACAGCAGCACGCTGATCGCGTACCGTCTGGAGGACGCGGGTCCTGTGCGTCTGGAGGTCTTCAATTCCCTTGGCCAGCACCTGAATACGCTGGTGGATGATCATCAGGCCGCGGGCAGGTACGTAGTCCGGTGGCATGCGCGCGACCGGCGCGGCAATGAGGTGGCCGCGGGTGTTTACGTGATGCGCCTGTTCCATCCGGGTGGCATGGACGCCCGGCGCATGTTGTACCTCAAGTAACGCGACCGAACCGGTTTTCAGGACGGGATTGAAACACGCTGTTGGACAAACAGAATCGGGGATAGGAGGAAATGTAATGAAATACGCACTGTCTCATTTGACTGTCGCGATGATCGTTCTGGCAACCAACGTAGCGGCGGAAGAGGACCGTTTTGAGGGACAGGTGGTCAATCCTCGGTCCCATCCGGTCAAAAGGGTGCAGGTGGAGGTTTACAGGCTCGATGATCCACGCCAGCGGTTGACCATGCTGACGAACGAAAACGGCGGTTTCTCGCTGCCGCTGCGAGACCTGGTTCCGCCGAAACCGAATGCGCTGCTGCAGAATCATCCCAATCCGTTCAATCCTTCCACCCAGATACCGTTTGAGATCGAAAAGCGGGGGCACGTGCGCCTGGACATTTACAACATTCTGGGACAGCGCGTGATCACACTGGTCGACGAAGAACGCCCGGCGGGACTCCACAGGGTGCAGTGGGACGGCGCCGACAGGCTCGGCAGGGGCGTGAGCGCGGGGGTCTACATCTACCGCCTCAGCGCCGGAAACTGGCACGATGCGCGGAAGCTGATGCTCCTGGACGGCGCGGCGGGACGTGCCAGCGTTAACGCCGAGGGATTCTCGGGAGAGGCGGCATCTCACACATTGGGCGTGAAAATTACGGGCGAGGAGATCCTGCCGGCGACCTTTACCTGGGGTCGGGGCTCCGGGCCCCTGGTGGCGGAAGTGAAAGGAATAGAAGACTTGCTCCCGCCCGAGGTCGTGGACTCCAAAACCGGGACCAATCCCTTTTCCGGAACCAGCCTCGCCTCGATCTTCCAGGTCGTTTCCGGGCGCTGAAATCGCACCATACGACCGAACGACAAGGCCCTGCCGACATCGACGTCGGCAGGGCTTCTTTTGTGTCGAGTGGATTTATCTCCTCAACATCCCTCATTGTCACGCCTGTCGTACCGCGAATTGCCAATTCTCGGTACAGGAACCCGCGCCCAGGTTGGCGGTGCAGGGGCGTCCCTTGTGGGCGCCCACTCCCTGTTTACGTTTCTGTGGAGGCTGTTTTCCGACCTTCCGGTTTGCCGATGCGGTAGCCGACCCCGTGCTCCGTGAAAATATACCTCGGGTTGTCGCCCTTGTCCCCCAGCTTGCCGCGCAGTCTCCTGACGAGCGAGCGGACGTGTCGCAAATCGCGCCCGACGCGCGTGCCCCAGATTCGACGCAACAGCGCCTCATGCGTCACCACCCGACCGCGGCTGGCGGTGAGTTCATGTAACATCCGATATTCGTTCCTGGTCAACTGCACCTCTCGACCGCCCAACGTCACGCGCCGTTCCTGGTAGTCCAGTGTCAATTCCTCATACACGTAGGGAATTTCGGGCGCCGCCTGGACCGGACCGGCCGCCTTTCTCAGCGCGGCGTTGATTCTTGCAACGAGTTCCGTCGGGGAAAACGGCTTCACGATATAGTCGGACGCACCGGATTCGAATGCCCGGGCGATATTGTCTTCCCGACCGTATCCGGACAGGACGATCACAGGCACTTTGTCCACCTTGACGACCTCCCCCATCAGTTCGAATCCGTCGGTGTCCGGCAGGATCAGGTCGAGCAGGACCAGGCTGGGTTCGTGCAACTCGATGAGATCCGCAATCTCTTCAGGGTCGGCAGTCACAATCGGCGTATAGCCCGCTTTTGTAAGAATCTCACGAACGGATTTGAGCGTCTGCGGGTCGTCGTCCACCGCCAGAATCCTTCTCCTCTCTTCTTCTATTTCGTCCGAAGGCTCAGATTTGTTACGGCCCGTAAGGGCCGGCGATGCCGGAACTTCCTCCGCCACCGGCACGGTGAAGGTGACCTTCGTGCCCCTGTCCGGCCCGTCGCTCTCCGCCCATATACGTCCGCCGTGGGCCTCTACGATGCCTTTGCATATCGCCAGGCCCAGGCCGGTTTCGTGGTTCCTGCGCTCGCCGTCGGTCCGTGAAAACTTCCTGAACAGGTGAGGCAGAAGATCCGCGGTGACGCCCGAGCCCTCATCGGCAACGGAAATCTCCACGTGAAAGTCTACCTGAACCGCGGTGAGGCGGATGGCAGTAGACGCTTCGGAGTAACGCGCCGCGTTCGTAAGCAGGTTGTTCAATACCTGCACGACCCGGCGCCGGTCGACCATGACCCATGGCAGGTCCGGCTGAAGGTCGAATTCGATGTTATTGCTGCCCCCGCCGCTCAGGAACGTGTTCCTGGCCTGTTCGACGATGGCGGCAAGATCTGTTGGGTCGGGCGTGACGGAGAGCGAACCGGTCTCGATCTGCGCCACGTCGAGCAGGTCGCTGATCATGTCCCGCATGCGGTCCGCCTGGTGATCGATGATCCGATGGAACTGCCGCATTTCGGCGGGGTCGAGGATTGACGAATCGTCCAGCAGGGCAGTGGTAGAGCCCTTGATGGACGTCAGAGGGATCCGGAGTTCGTGGCTGACCATCCCCAGGAACTCTGCACGCAGGCGCTCGAGGTCCTCCAGGGGCGTCATGTCCTGAATGGTTACGACAAAGGACTCAATCTTCCCAGCCTCGGAACGAATGGGCGTGGCGTTGACCAGCGCCCTCACGGACCGGCCGTCGGGTAAGGCGAGGACGATCTCCTCTGCACGAATTGTCTCGCCTGAGCTCAGCACCTGCGCGATGTGGTGTTCTTGCAGCGATATCTCTCGACCATCGGCGCGCCGGACCGTCAGCACCTCGAGGAGTTTTTCCTCGGGTTCACCCGGCGTACACAGGTCATCGACAATCCTTCTGGCCTCTCGGTTCCAGGAAAGTGCGGCGCCGGACCTGGCGTTGAGAACAGCGACGCCAACGGGCGAAGTTTCTATCAATGCCTCCAGGTCAAGCCTCGTCCGCTGCTCGTCCCGGTACCGCCGCGCGTTGGCGATGACCAGCGCCGCCTGCGAGGCAAACATCACCAGGGTCTCTTCGGCTTCGGCCGTGAACGAATCTCCTTTTTCCTTTTCGCAGAGATAGAACGTCCCCACGCTCTGGCCGCGGTGGCGGATCGGTGCGGCCAACAGCGCCGGGGAGGGACTTATAGGTACCTGGGGGCGGAACTCGGGCAGACCCCTGGACCTGGTGTAGCTGTGGAGGTCCCGCAACCGAAGCGGCTCCGTAATGTTGGAGAAGTGTTCGAAGAGCCTGTTCCTCTTCGGGTGGAACCACAAACGCCTGGACTGAAAGGGCGTAAACCCTGAGGTAATCCAGTCCTGCACCCGACCCTCGTCGTCCAACAGCGCCATCATGCCGTACCTGGCGCCGGTCAGCGATCTCGCGCTGTCCACGGCTTCCTTGAGTACAGCATCAAACTCGAGACTCTCGTTGATGCGAAGGCTGGCCTCGCTCAGCTTTTTGAGGCGTTCCCGCAGGGCGGCTACTTCCGGATTGTTCTCGTGGGATTTCGTCACTTTCACGCCTCGCTGGTTTCGCGCTTCCCACCGGCCGGGGACTGTCCAGCCCGAGCCGGTACCGCGAATACGGACCCATCAAATCAGTCGAATTCTGTAAATATCACGATAATAGCATAAAAAAAAGACCCAATCTCACAGATTTGTTATAACTATTTCGTTATATTATGCGCAATATAAGAACGGATGTTTGAATAATCCAGCGGATTTTTTGGAAGACTCCACACGTTCTGGAGCACTGGTCGCGTAACTGCCGGCAGCGGCGCCTTCGACTTCCACCGCAACACCAGGGTCGTCCGACGCCCGCGGCCCTGACGTAAAACTCGAAAGGGCCATGCGTTTTCGTGTGAGCGGCCCATATTGCCGCAACTGTCGCAAAATGCGACAGTTGAAGTCTGTTCCATCTGCTTATGGACTTGAGAGGAGATATACCGTGCGGTCATTGATCCGAGCCACTTGCATTGTCATTCTGTTCGGATCCTTCACCGTCGCATCAGCCGAACTACCTCCTGAGATCATGGTGGACAAATACCTGATTCAAGCGGAAAAGCTTCACGCCGCGAAAGACTATGCGGCTGCCTTCGACGTGATGCAGACGATCATTGCCCTTCAGCAAGAGCACAGCCTCGCGATGAACTACGAGTTTCATTTCAAGTATGCGCAGGTCGCCCTGTCGGCTGACTCTATACACATTGCGTTAGAGTCAGTAACCAGGTATCTCGCGGCAACGGGGAAAGAGGGTGAGTTTTACAAAGAGGCGCTGGGGTTGTTGGTCGAGGCTGAAGAATCGCAGATCAGAACCGAGGAAAGTTGCGCTGGGAAGCCGGAAGGCGCCCGGTGCTGGAAGGAATTGACGAACCATCCACAATGCTATGTATGGGACGACTACTACTATAAGGAACAGACCGTCACTTGGTCAGGGAAGTGCTCGGGCAGCAAAGGCAATGGGGAGGGAACGCTGATCTGGACAAGAGGCGACGAAGAGCATACGGAAACGGGTCGCCTTGAGAGAGGCAAGAAGCAAGACCGGTGGGTCGTGCGCGGCGACGGCGGCACATCCGAGGGTCCCTATGTAGATGGAAATCGGCAGGGAAAGTGGATCTTGCGTTCCTCGTACGGCGAGGTTTCCGAAGGTGCTTACGTGGACGGCAGCAAGCACGGGAATTGGAAATATTACGACAGGGACGGGAGGCAGACCGAAGGGATCTACGTGAAGGGCAAAAAGCACGGACCGTGGGTCTTCCGTGACTGGTCGGGCGCCGTATTACACGAGTCGTACAAGGATGGCACGAAGGACGGCGAGTTTCATGGAGAGTATGAATTGTGTTCGCGATCTGAGGGTTCGACGCGAGTTTCTGTCCGTGGAAGATATGCGGGTGGAAAGAAGCAGGGATTTTGGCATAATGATATTTCGGACAAAAGTAGAGGAAAATACCGGAGTATAGGATCCGGTCGTTACGAAGAGAATGGTCAACGGCAAGGTACTTGGACGATTCGGCTAATTCGTTGTAGTGGCTATAGTGACGACGAATCAAAATGGAGCCATAAATTCAAGGGCGACTATGTTGACGGAAAACAGCATGGCATTTGGGTTAATTTTACGTTTTCCGCAAATCCGCGGGAAGGGAGCTGCTACTTTGATAGATACGAACACGGGAAATTCGTGGAACATGAGAGGAAGAAGATAAAGACATGCCGCCAGATGGATTGGTGAGGCGAACACCGCGGCTGCGAAAAGGGAAAAATCGACGGCAGTGACATATTGCTGAATAAGCAAGCGATCATCGGTTGCTTAGCACAAATTGCGCGACTCATAACTGTCGCGCAATGCAACAGACGTGGCACAAATCGCGACACATCCGCCCCGTCCGGCCAGGTCATTCAGTCGCGCTGCGGTGGGTGGGCAATGACTGAAGAAAGGAGAACCGAACCCATAGATCGCGCGAAATCCAGGGAGCATCCCCGAGCCGATGAATTGGATCGTCAGGGCAGACGTCGCGTGTGAGCGGGAACGTAGAGCAGCGGGGAAACGGAAATCGGGATATGTGTCAAAATAACCTCGGATTCGCATTGAAAATCCGGAAAGAGAGCTGTGAGTCTTGTTTCAGAATCGATTCGAACCCGCATCAGAGCCCTCTCATCGCATTCGTGATAGAGCGACAACGATGAGAATGAGCATAAGGAAAATCACCATGGGGGATATCGCAAGAAGCCTTTTTCTCCTAATCCTGTTAGGGTTCCTCGCCGACGTATGCGCTCAGCTTCCCCCTGAAATCATGTCGGATCGATATCTGGTGAAGGTGGAACAGTTGGAAGCGCAAAAGGACTACGCGGCGGCCTTCAATGTGATGGAAAAAGTCATTGCGCTCCATAAAACGCACGATCTCAAATTACCGGTCGACTTTCATTTCAAGTATGCGCGATTGGCCCTGGCAGCGGATTCCATCAGAATCGCGTATGACTCGGTGAACATGTACCTGACGACCGCGGGACGGGAGGGCGAGTTCTACAGGGAAGCGCTGCTCTTGTCGCTGGAAGCTGAGGAGGAAATGGAAGTGCCTGAGATCCGTGCTGAGGATCTATGCGCAGGTAAAGAAAGAGGCGCCGAGTGCTGGATGGAAATAACCAGCCACCCCGGTTGTTACGTCTGGGAAGAATACCTCTGGTATTCTTCCGTTACTTGGTCTGGCACATGTTACGGCAAAGTCGCACGTGGGAAGGGAACGCTTATCTGGACAAAGGGCAGTGATGACATCCCAAATACGGGACGTCTGCGACAAGGTAAAATGCACGGGCAATGGGTCCTGAGAAACAGCTTTGGATATGATTCCATAGGTCCCTTTGCAAACGGTAAGCGGCATGGTCATTGGATTGTGCATTCTGCCTCGAATTACAAGGAAAGAGGTGACTATATCGACAACAAACGAGATGGTACGTGGCTGAGAATGATCGATGAGTCGTGCTGGTCCATAACCTATCGACATGGCGAAGAGGGTGCGGCACAGCAGACCGAAAGATCGAAATGCGAAGGGTGGTGACCAGGTCGGATCTCATTGTGATGTCGACGCCGCGATCTCCTCAAGCGAACGAACCTCCGCGATGGATCTCGTAGGGTGGGGGTCAGGAAAACCGTGAAGGTTTCGGCGTCAGATCAACGCAATCTGACACCATTATCCTAAGGAGTGACGCAAATTGCGTCGGCGACAACTGTAGCAAAATGCATCATATGTAGCAGATCGCGACACATCTGCCCGTCACGCCAAGCCAGCCAACACCTTGCGGCGGCGCGCAACATTCGAAGGGAGGAACGTATGGAGGTCTAACGAAACGGTGTGCGATAGCCTCCGAGGGAGGGCCTGTTGTGCAGATGCACGCCGCCCGTAAAGGATCGTGGCTGAAAATGTACGACGGATCATGCGCGTCAATCACATATCGCAACGGAGAAAAGGTTGTGGAACGAGCCGTAGACATGTCAAATTGCCAAGGGTGGTAGACGCGTCGGGGCCCCAAAAAAGCGTGGTCGCTCCGACCTGTGTCTGCAAACTAACTAACGCTGCAATGGACCTCGTGGTCGAGTCGAGAAATTCGTGTGAGTTGTATCATTTTCTAGAGGAGGAGGCCATGTAGCGAATATTGGGTGACGCAAACCGCTTACGGTTTCGCGAAATGCAACATACGTAGCGAATCGTGACACATTCCCGCAATCACATCTGGCTGGTACAAGAGTAGTCGATTCAACGCATTGGTTCGATCCGTGCGTGGGTAAGCAGGACGACGGTAGTTGGAACGCGTTGGCTGATCGCCCGAATTGCTTTGTCTGGAACCGCAACCCTCAAAGGGACAAATCCGTGACAACGGGAAAGAGTCCGGGAAATCGTAGAACGTGAACATCACGCACTGGTCTTTTCTAGGCACGCAGCGCTTTGGGGCATTTGGCATCATAGAGGGACAGGAAGTCCTCGTAAGCGCGCAGGGTATCCTTGTTTCACGTCCTCAATGCTACATTTTTGTTTTTCAAACTAAGCAAATCACAATCTCTATGTGGGCAAGTACTATTTTTAGTTGAAAAAGGAGAGGCGTTTAGTCTGCGGCGAAGGCTTCTTGAGAGTGATGGTCGAGTTTGAGATGATTGCGTAGGGCAAGTCTGAGTGTGGGAAGGACTCGGTATCCTTTGATTCTCCGCA
>CAZKDZ010000027.1:0-2692 GCA_964551635.1 uncultured bacterium
CCGTATAGACAAATATGGGCGGATTTTCCCGTCGGCGCTGCACGCCCTTCGCGCCTCATAACCGCCACTTTTTCGCTCGCGCTCGGGAACTCACCGGTATTTTTAAAACAGTTGACATGTCCCTTTGGGGCACCCATAACGATGAAAATCGTTACATTGCCGGGCTGAATCGCGGTTTTGCGCCACCTGTGACAACTGACTTCGACCACGAATTTTCCGCGTATTTCGCGTTTTTGCTCTTTCGCCGTTTCGTAGTTTCGTAGTTTCGTTCATTCGTAGTTTCGTAGTTTCTAAGCAGCTTCTGAAACTCTGAGCGTTACCAATGATTCTGGGTAAAGTGGTGGGGACGGTTGTCGCCACCCAGAAAGACAAGGGCCTCGAGGGGTTCAAGCTCCAGGTCGTGCAAACCCTGGATATTCAGACGCTGAAGCCGGGAAGCCGATTCCTGGTTGCGGTCGACGCCGTCGGCGCCGGGGTCAATGAAGTCGTCCTGTGCACAAGCGGAAGTTCCGCCCGGATGACCGGCTCGACCGAAGACCGTCCGGTCGACGCGGTCGTCGTCGCCATCGTCGATTCAGTGGAAATGGAAGGCGAAACGACCTACCGTAAACACCCCTGAACCCATACGGTTCAGGGCGTGGCATTCTAATACAGTGGTCAGGCTCCTCCGAAGCAAACATAGAGAGAATCGTCGTTGCATTTCCAGGCTGACGGGCGGCGTTATCGTCTCGTCTATTCGAAAATGCGAGAATACGAAAAAACGAATAAACGAGAATACGAGTAAACGAGAAAACCGGAAGACGAATGATGTATTCCTGCTCGTTCGTAGTTTCGTCTTTTCGTAGTTTCGTCTATTCGCAGTCTCGTCTTTTCGTAGTTTCGTCTGTTCGTAGTCTCGTCTATTCGTAGTTTCGTCTTTTCGTAGTCTCGTCTTTTCGTAGTCTCGTCTATTCGCAGTTTCGTCTATTCGTAGTTTCGTCTATTCGTAGTCTCGTCTATTCCTGGTAACGATGAACTACAGCGAAGCGCAAATCAGATCTGTCGTCGAGGAGGTCGTTCGCACCCTCGCGCCGGAAGCGCAGGCCCCCGCGGTCGTCTCGTCACCCGCCCGGTCGGGCGGCAATGGGGACGACGGCATCTTCGAACGCCTGGACAGCGCGGTCGACGCGGCCGGCGCGGCCCAGCGCGAACTGGAAGCCCTGTCTCTCGAAGCCAGGCGCGAAATCATAGAGGCCATTCGAAAAGCGGCGCTGGACCATGCCAAGGGCCTCGCGCAGATGACCATCGACGAGACCGGGATGGGCAGAATTGCCCACAAGATCCGGAAATTCGACGTGGTTGCCCGTCTCACCCCTGGCGTCGAGGACCTGGAACCGGTGGCCTGGACCGGAGACCGGGGGCTGACCGTTGTGGAACTGGCGCCCTTCGGCGTCGTTGCCGCGGTCACGCCCTCCACGCATCCGGTCCCCACGACCGTGAACAACGCCATCAGCCTGATCGCAGCGGGAAACAGTGCCGTATTTGCGCCTCACCCGGGCGCGAAAAACGTCTCCCAGTTGGGCATTCAGATCCTCAACCGGGCGATCGTAAACGCAGGGGGACCTCCAAACCTGCTGACCGCTGTGCACGAACCCGGTATTCAGACCGCGCAGGACCTCTTTGTCCACCCGAAAATCGATCTTGTTCTGGTTACGGGCGGGGGCGGCGTTGTCCAGGCCGCGATGCGCGCGCCGAAACGGGTCATTGCCGCGGGACCCGGAAATCCACCCGTGGTGGTCGATGAGACCGCCGACCTCGACACGGCCGCGGAGGGGATCGTGGAAGGCGGCGCATTTGACAACAATATCCTCTGCATTGGCGAAAAGGAAATCTTCGTCGTCGAGTCCGTCGCCGACGAACTCAAGCGTTCCCTGCTGGCCAGGGGGTGCGTGGAGCTGGACCGCGGCCAGATCGAAAACCTGACCGGACACGCGTTCACAGCAGACAAGGACGGGGAACAGACCGTCAACCGGGAATTCGTGGGCCGAAACCCGCATGTTCTCGCCGAGAGCATTGGCCTGAACGTACCGCCCGAAACGGAATTGCTGGTTGGTGAGGTTGAATGCTCGCATCCCTTCACGCGGAACGAGCAGATGATGCCGTTCATTCCAATTGTCCGGGTGCCCGATGTCAACACCGGCATCGAAAGGGCCGTGGAGGCCGAACATGGATATCGCCACACGGCCGTCATGCACTCGAAGAACGTCGAAAATATGACCCGAATGGCCCGGGCGTGCCGCTGCAGTCTCTTTATCAAGAACGGCCCGTCCACTGCCGGCGTGGGAGCAGGCGGCGAAGGATACACCTCCTTCTCCATCGCCACGCCCACCGGCGAGGGCTGCACATCGGCCAGAACCTTCACACGCCAGCGGCGCTGTACGCTGGTCGACTATTTCAGGATCGTCTGAATTCCGGCGAGGGTCATCCTTAGAAGCTGTTTTAATGTCAGGTACCCATGCAACTCGGCCGAGTCACAGGAAAAATCGTAGCCACAAGGAAAGACCCGTCGCTTAATGGCATCCGACTGCTCGTTATCCGGCCTCTGGACCACCGCCGGAACGATCGCGGCGATGCGCTGGTGGCCGTCGACGTGGTCAGCGCGGGACAGGGTGAGACCGTCTACTGGGTCAGTGCGCGGGAAGCGCCCAACGCC
>CAZKDZ010000028.1:0-5774 GCA_964551635.1 uncultured bacterium
GCGATACAATGCAATCGCTTTGGCGAGGTCTCTCTGCACGCCCCGGCCGCGGGAATAAGCCGTCCCCAGCTTGAACCGGGCGTCGGCGTGTCCCTGATCGGCGGCGGCACGGTACCATTTGACTGCCTCCGCGTTGTCCCTCTTCAGGCCCAGACCCTGGGCGTACATCCATCCGAGGCTGGCCTGCGCGTCGGCATGACCCTGACTGGCGGCGAGACCCAACAACCTGACCGCCTCCGGAAAGTCCTGCTTCACGCCTTGCGCGCTCGCGTACATGGCCCCCAGAACGAACTGCGCCTCGGCCTCGCCATTCGCGGCGCGCCTCCGCAGGTTCTCCACACCCTCATCGCTTTGTTCCGCCGCGTAACCGGCCGAAGCAAATGCGAGAATCGCGAGAGCGGTTACAGTCAGCCGATTCAGACGATTTACGTTCTTCATTTTCACCCTAGTTCGATGCTCCCCCGTTCGCTGATCGATGCTTTGAGGAAGCGGGTGTGAAGGTGGAGCAGACATTTCTGTTTGCCCTTAGGCTGGTTTTCGTAGGGGCAACCGGCCGGTCGCCCCTACAGATATCGCGTGGCGGCACTTGCCTTGCAATCTCTTGCACGACAGGTTGCGGGATAAGGAGCCGGTTCCGTCAACGCGACGTGTGAGGCTGTCTCCCTCTACCCGTCTTTCCCACCCAGTTCCTCGAGGCAGGTGTCAACCACGACGTGGCTGGTGGTCGCTTCGGCCGTGATGACGCGTGTGGCGCCGGCGTCCACAAGTGAGCCCTCGTCCATATCGTACAGCGTACGCGCGATGATGGGGGTGTCCGGCGCCGTTCGCCGAATCGCGCGGACGGCGATCTCGGTTGCGCGTGTGTCGTTGATCGTGACAACAACCAGGCGCGCATCCCTGCAACCGAGTTCTTCAAGGACTTCCGTCTGCGTAACATCGCCGTACACCGCCAGGTCTCCCGTCGCATGCGCCCTGCGGACGTTTTCCACGTTGACGTCCACCGCGACGCAGGCGAACCCCGCGTTCCGGGCCGCGTGACAGACCTCCTCGCCCGCGCGCCCGTATCCGGCGACGATTACGTGGTCGCTGTGCGGTTCGTGCGTGTCGATCCCGGGTGGCTCGGCGTCCAGGATCCGGTTGAGCCACGGAATGCGGGTGACCCCCAGCGCCAGGTGAGGGGCGAGGGCGATGGCGATGGGTGTGAGCAACATGGACAGGATGATCGCGAGGAGGAGGTTGTCTGACAGCGCGGCGCCCAGGAGCCCGGTCCCCGAGGCCGCGTTCAGGAGTACGAACGAGAACTCGCCGATCTGACACAACGTCGCCGCGGACTGGATTGCCACGCGGAGCGGAAGCCTGAGGACCAGACCCATCCCGAGCACGATGACGAACTTGCCAACCAGAATCAGCCCGCAAAGCCCCAAAGTGGGCAGCAATTGCGCAAACACTTCGGAGACATCCAGCAGCATGCCCACGGATACGAAGAAGAGGCTCGCGAAAGCTTCCCGCACGGGTATCAGGTCCGACATCGCCTGGTGGCGAAACTCGCTGCCGGCAACGACCAGGCCCGCGAGGAACGCCCCCAGCGCGAGCGAAATTCCCGCCATGGACAGGACCCACGCAATGCCGAAACACACGAGAAAGACCGTGAGTACAAACAGCTCTCTCTCCCGCGATCTGGCAACGAATGCGAGTATGAAGGGCACCGTACGATTGGCTGCAACGAGCACACCCGCCAGAATGGCGAGACCCGTAGCGGCCGCGGCCGCGATTTCCCACGTGGTACCGTCCTGACCTGCCAGAAAGGGCACTGCCAGGATCATCGGAACCACACACAGGTCCTGGAAGATGAGTATCCCGACGGCAAGACGGCCGTGCGGTGCGTCCAATTCGCCACGGGCGGAGAGTCCGCGCAGCACAATGGCCGTGCTGGAGACGGCGACGATGAATCCCAGAAACACCGCGGGCCCCGGCGTCATTCCAAACCAGCCCGCCGCAAGGGCGGTGCAGAGGATGGTGGCGGTCACCTGGATGCCGCCGCCCAGCAGGATGGCATTCCACATCCGCCGCATATGGCTGAGCGAGAGTTCCAGGCCGATCCCGAAGAGCAGGAGGACGATCCCGACCTCGGCCATCATCTCGACCTGGTGCGTGTCATCCACCAGACCAAGCGCCGTGGGTCCGGCCAGCATGCCGGCAAGAATCAGACCTGCGATCGACGGGATGCCCGCGCGGCGCAGTACCGTTGCGACCAGGACCGCCGAGCCCAGTATGATAATCAGATCCCCGAGAAAATCGAATTCATGCACGCTGTCCTGCCTCCGCGAATTTTCAGACTACCTCCGCCGTTGAAGGCGGTGAGGTTACCAGTCCCGGCGGCCGACGTACAGGCTCCGATTGGTCATTGGGAGCGCGACGCGTTGCCCGCCCGCTCGGTGCGACTCGATCATGCCCATCAACATCTCCTGGCTCCGGCGAGCGAGGTGGACCGGCCCCTTCGTCTCGCGGTCCGTATCAATCGCCTCTGCGACGTCCGCGATGCCCATCACGGTTCCGCTGGCGCGGGGGACCTCCGGGAACGGCGCCTCTTCGAAGAAGACGTGACTCCGTTTGCGGATCTGGCATTCCCGGCTGTTGTTGAGGATGCGGATTTTGCCTTCACTGCCGCAGACCTCGAATTCGGGACCGGTGCCCGCCGTGTTATAGCCGTGAACGCCATTGGCAAAACGGACGTAGCCACTGGTAATCGCCGGATCGACGTCCAGCCGATTGCCGTCCCAATCCGAATCGTTGCAGACAACGGTTCCCTGGACGAAGTCGACTTCCGGATCGCCGGCGAGGAAGAGCAGCATATCGGCTGCGTGCGTCAGACTCCAGAGCGCCGCACTCGCGCCGTATTGCGCGATCGTACACTGGATTTCGCCGATTTCGCCGGCATCCACCAGTTCGCGTACCTTTCGATAGGCCGGTACAAAGCGGCGCTGCGTACCGTAGTTGAATTTGACCCCGTGCGTTTGGACAACGTCGACCATCGCATCCGCTTCCTCCATCGAGCAGCAGAGCGGCTTTTCGCAGTAGATGCCCTTGACGTCGTTTTCAGCGGCGAAGACCGTGATCTCCGCGTGCGGTCCGGGGCGCGTGGCGATGCAGACGACGTCCGGTTTCTCTTTTTCTATCATCTGTCGATAGTCGGTGTACGCGCGTCCGGCGCCGTAGCGTTGTCGGATGGATTCCGCTTTCGCGGCAACCACGTCTGAAACCGCGACGAGGTTGGTTCTGTCGCAGGCGACGACGGCCGCGGCGTGCGAGAACGGTTTCCACAGATAGCTGTCCGGACGGCTTTCGACTTCGTCGTCAATTGTCGCGCCCATCCGTCCACATCCGATCAGGCAGGCACTGTAGGTGCGCGGCATCATGTCCTCCTTTCACGTATTACTGCCACCGCGACAAATCAAAGCAAACCGCGGTCGTGGCATGGGACAACCAGCGACCTTACCGGCGGGCTAATGCGCTGCAGTGGTACGAATCGCGTATATGTACCTACATTATATATGACTTCCACGTGACCAGGTCAATCTCGAAGTTTAACTTGCAACACGCAACCGCACCGATATTGGCTGTAAGCTCGAACGGCGCACCGGGAAGGGTATCGGGGAGGCAGGAAAGGTTTCGACCCGGCGACGACTGTTTGAAATTATAGCAGATACGACAAGACCCCGCCGGCAGATTGCCTGCGGGGTCTATCCTTTGGATGGATGTCAGGGTAGCCGACGGAGATTGGAACTATTCCTGCGGTCGAATCTCGACGTACCGTTCCAAGCGCGCGACCTCGCGGTCGTCCACGTACTTGCCGATTTCGCGTCTGAACTGCGCGATGCCCGTATACGGACGATACTCTTCGAACTCGTGCGCCATGCGCTTGCCTACACCGGGAATGGCGAGGATCTCCGCTTCAGTCGCCGTGTTCAGGTCGATGGGCACGAAGACGTACCGCCCCATACGCTCGATCTCGGCGTCGTCCACGTATTTGCCCATCTCATGCTGCCACTGGGCGATGGCCGTATATGGACGGTATTCCTCGAACTCGTGTGCGATCCGCTCGCCCACGCCCGGAACCAGCAGCATCTCGGCGTTGCTTGCGCTGTTCAGGTTGATTGGAACGAACATCCGTACGTAGAGTTTCTCCGCTTCCTCCCGGCCGAGGTGGCTTGTGACGACCGAGTGCAGCGCTTCCATATCGGTAAATGGGCGCTGCTGCTTAATCGCGTCGGCGAGTGCCGCATTCATGCCCGGGAGTGCGTTCAGTTCGTCGACTCCCGCGAGATTCGGGTTGACCACGGCCGCGCCGTCTGCGGCTTTTAATTCGGATCCGTCTGATTTGGGCGACTCACGCATTTCCGGGTCAGCGCAGCTCCATAGAAGTGCGAGACACACGAGCAGCGCAGAAAGGCGGGTTGCCATTGTTTTTGTTTCCCTATGCGAAGAGGCCCCGTATGCTGCGCCGTGCGGGGCCTCGTGGGTATCTTTAGACGTGCTGGAATCCAGGTTGAAAATTGGCTCCGGCGGTAGGACTCGAACCTACGACCTAGTGGTTAACAGCCACCCGCTCTGCCAGCTGAGCTACGCCGGAACCCAGGTGTCCTGAAGCGGGAGGAAATTACCATAAGGGGCCTGTGGTGTCAAGCATAAAATCGGTTTCAGGGGTCTTCGCAGACGCGGCCTGGAGGGTGGTTGGTACGTTCGGCAATATGAGATCCCGGTGAGGTCCGGGTACCGGGATTCCGCCTTGACTTCCCGCATCGTCAGGTCTATTTTGGGCCTTGTTTTCCCTGGAAGTCCACCTTCATGGATCGGAGATCGAATGAATCCGACTGCACAGCGGATTCTGAAGCGGCTTCGGCGTACCGCACGTATTGGAAACCTGACGCTGCCGGATGAGTTCGTGTGGCCGGCGTACGACGGATACAGCCTGTCGAACGTGGCGCCAACCGTATTGCGGCATTTCGGCATCGGTGGGGTCCGGTCGCCGGGGCTGGACGACGAGGTCGTGGGCGGCGAACTGGAAGGCGCTGAGAAGCTGGTCATCACCCTTGTGGACGCGCTGGGTTTCCTGACGTTGACGGGGGCGATGGAATCGGGACGGGTGCCCGGGTTCCAGGCTCTGGCTGAACGGGGAAGGTTCGCGCCGCTCACGTCGGTATTTCCATCGACTACCGCGGCGGCGCTGTCGTCGTTTCATACGGGGCTGCCGCCGGCCGGGCACGGCATCGCAGGCTACAGGATGTACATGCCGGATCGGGGATACGTGGCGAACATGATCCGGTTGAGCCCGGAGGCGGACGAACGATTCGGCCGCATGCTGCCCAACAGCACGGACGCCCGGGCGCTGCTGGGCGTGCCTACGGTACACCGCCTGCTGACTGCGGCGGGCGTCTCTTCCCATTGTCTGATTCACCGGTCGCTGGCGCACAGCGGCCTGTCGGAGATGCTGTACGACGGCGCCACCGGCGTGGTCCCGTTCGTGAACGCATCTGACATGTTCAGCCAGGTTCGAAGCATGTTGACCGCGGATCCGGGTCGACCGGCGTGCATCTGGCTGTATACGGACACGCTGGACACGATCCAGCACAAATACGGCACCAGGGGCGAAGAACCAGAGGGTGAGATCTACAGTCTGGGCTACTCGCTTGAAAGGGAGTTGCTTGCGCCTCTCGAGGGACGGGACGTGAGCGCCGCGTTCATGCTTCTGGCCGACCACGGGCATATTCAGGTGG
>CAZKDZ010000029.1:0-9216 GCA_964551635.1 uncultured bacterium
GAACCCATCACCATCGCGTTCGATCATTGGCACCCTTCCCGCGGCGGTGATGTAGGCGGTCGGTATGCCTCTCAACTCGAACTCCAGCATATCGTGCAAACTGCACGAACTGGCGCCGCATCAGTCCACGACCCCCATGACAAGCCCGTCGCACTGCGGGACGATTTCCTCCACAAGCTTCTTGGTGCAGACGCGGTAGGGGGATGACTTTTTCCAGGGTCCCACCACGTTCGCGTCGTGCTCTGCCGCCAGACGCTCACCGACGCCGTTGAGAACGGCTCCAGCGGTACGCTTTCCAGGGTCCAGAAGTCCGATCCTGGCGCCGCTCAGACGGGTCAGCCGGGATGCGGGTTCGATTCTTGACACAGGTCTGCTCCTTTCAAACCAGGATTCATTGTTTTTGGGTGACGTTAGTTTGTATATATGCAAGTTGATAGAGGCGATTAAACTGCGGATTACCAGGATACATCAGGTCACTGGACGTGAACTGAAATGTCATCCTTATGGACGACCTCGATACCCCGTTTCGCAACGGTCCCGCATTCAGGCTCTTTGTGGCCGATTTGACTGTTGTCTTTTTTCGAATTGAGGCTAATTTTAACCCTCAGGTTGACGTCCGAAGTGTTACCGTAACTGGAGAGTCCACGGACTCGGTGCGTCCGAGCGCTCCTGCCCTTGACTCCCTGCGAAATATAGCCAAAGAATGATCCTGTGTCGTCCAGGAATTGCACCCTCTCCTGTTAGCGCTGGGAGGAGTCGGACCCTATGTATCCCGACTGACCGCAAAAGCGTACCCGAGGACGCTCATCTGCAATGAGAGTAAGTTTCATGTATTCGGTGCGAGGCAAAGTTAATGTTTCATAAAATATAATGTTTCGCATAAAGCGAAACATTATATTTTATGAAACAATCTGAGTATCGCAGGAGATCCATGTTTGTTCCAGGCAAAAAACCACCGACCGACATACAGGTCGCACGCCGCGTCGAGCGGGTTCTCGCTGAACGAATGCCGTGCGGCTGGTCACTTTGCGCCCGGACTGGGGCCCTGGCAGGTCGTTACCAGGCGGATCTGCTCGTGGAGATTGCGTCACAGGAGGGATCTACCGTAGTCCTTGTCATTGAGATCAAGCGCATTCTGGAACCACGCGGGGTGCCCGGCGCAATCCAACAGCTCTCCACGATCAAGGCCAGCGTGATGCCACGGGCGGTACCTGTAGTCGCATCCTCCTACCTCTCTCCACGCGCCCGTGCCCTCATTCGTGACCGAGGAGTCGGCTACATCGACACAACGGGTAATGTCCGCATTGAAGCGTCCATGCCGGGGCTGTTCATTTCTACCGACGGGTTAAATCGTGATCCGTGGCCGAGGGATCACAACCTCCAATCGTTGCGGGGCCGCGGCGCTGCAAGAGCAGTGAGGGCCATCGTAGACACAATTCCCCCGTACGGTGTCCGAGAGCTGGCTGAGTCGACCAGCGCGTCGGCGCCAACCCTGTCGCGTGTATTGGACTTGCTCGAAAGGGAAGCCATCGTGACCCGTGTGCGGGGAGGAGTGTCCGCCGTCGATTGGAAAGGCGCGATCAGGCGGTGGACTGAGGATTACGACCAGACGGATTCGAACACGGTTACGATGGCTCTTGAGCCACGGGGCACAACGGCTCTCGAGAAGAAACTTCACGCGACGAAGCTTCCGTACGTCGCCACAGGCGCGTTCGCCGCCCAGCGATTCGATCCGATTGCCCCGGCAGCGCTGGCGGCCATCTACGTGACGGATTCGATCCAGTTCATCCGGCAACTGGATCTTCGGGAGACTGAAGCCGGCGCCAACGTGGTGATTCTGGAGCCCTTCGACCCCGTCGTCTTAGATCGGGCAGTCGACCGTGACAACCTTCGTTGCGTGGCTCCCAGCCAGCTCGCAGCAGACCTTCTGACAGGTCCAGGACGGGAACCGTCGCAGGGCGAACACTTACTGACGTGGATGGAGAAGAACGAGCGTGTCTGGCGTACAGGCCGAAGTAACTGTGTGAATTCGAGGAGGTCTATATGTTGACTGACGAGCAGGTAATGCAGTTTCGGGAGGACGGCTACCTCGTCTTCGAAGCCCTGATACATGGCGAGCGACTGGCCTATTACAAGCGTGTGTTCGATGAACTGGTCGCAAGGGGGAGCAAATTAACCGAGCAGACGCCGCACTGGGCGCTCGAACTGGACGAACGAGGCGAACCCCGGGCGGGTTTGCTGCACAAGGTTCAGGGGGTTTGCGTGGTGGATGCCCGCGTGCTGGAACTGGCGCGCGAGCCGGTGATTCTGGACCGCGTGGCCGTATTGACGGGCCGAAATATCGATGTGTTCGGCACCAAGTTTTTTCCAAAGCTGCCCAACGGCGGCACGTCAACAAGCTGGCATCAGGACAATTACTATTTCGGCACCGATACGGACCGCATTATCAGTTGCGGGATTTATCTGGAAGATTCAGACGTGGAGAATGGTTGTCTGCGGGTGGTGCCCGGCAGCCACCTGACAGGCAGGATTGTCGAACACCGCAGAAATCAGGGCAGGCATGGCAGTTGGACGCAGGTCGATGATTCGCGGGCCATGGATCTGGTCATTCCGGCGGGCACGCTGGTTCTGTTTTCGGCCAACCTCCTGCACGGCGCCTATGACAACCACAGCAATCGCACGCGCTACAGCACGGCCTGGCATTATCTGCCGGAGGAACTCAATCCGGAAAGATTCCCAAAGGGAGTGTACGAAGATCGGCACGTGGCGCGTAAGCATTGAGAATTCACCGGGCCGAGCGAAGGAAAATATCTACACATCGTGGACCGCCCACCCACAAAAACCCCCTGACGCCACAATGGCATCGGGGGCATTTGGTTCTCCCGTTTCGCATTTGGACATGTGATAGCATCTCTGTTCCCGGCTCTCTGATCCACACGTCGGGAATATAAATCTAATGCGAAATAGCGGCTTGTTGTGTGGGTTGGCTTTGTTTTGTGACGGCTCTGACCTCGAGTTGCAAGCCTGCCTGCTGCTGAAGGCAGTGGATGACCGAGAAGAGGGTGTGCGAGTCTATCCCCGGCGCGCAGACGGCACGGACGTCTTCGTTCCGCGCGCGCAAACGCAGCGGCTGCTTTACCTAAAGTAGCGCAAGAGAGAGATCAAGCAAGCACGATCGTCCTGTTGCTTCATAAACAGCGAGGCCCGGCTGCCGCTATGAGGTAGGCGGTCCTGTATCGCGAAGGCCGGGAGGACGCCACCGCTCGGTGAGCCTTGGGGCGTGTGAGCGCACATGGATCGAGAGCCGCTCAAGGCCGTCGACTTCGACCTCCACGCGGTCCCCGTCGTTGATGTTGCAGAGACCTCCGTGGTGGGTGCCGCACGCGATCACGTCGCCGGGCACGAGGGTGATGTACCGGCTGAGCCAGGCGATCTGCTCGGCGATCGGGTACGCCATCGCCGACGTGCTGTAGTCCTGCTGCAGTTCCTCATTCAGCCACAGCCGCACCCGTACGTCCTGCGGGTTGGCGATCTCGTCTCTGGTGACGAGCGCGGGGCCCATCGGCGCCCAGTCGTCAATCCCCTTGGAGAGGAACGTGGTGCGACGCGCCTGCAGCCCCCGGCAGGACACGTCGATGAAGTTGACGTACCCGAAGACGTGGTCCATTGCGTCTTCCGGGGACACATGCCTGGCCTGCCTGCCGATCACGTATGCGATCTCCGGCTCCGGCTGATAGGCCACTGCGCCTTCCAGGTTTGGAACCTCAATCGTCGTACCCGTGCCGACGATGCTCGTCGCGCCCTTGTAGAAGAAATCGAGGGCGCCTCTTTTCGCGCCCTCCCGTTCCAGGTAGTTCGAGAACGCGCAGAGCAGGTGACGCGGCCTCGGCAGCGGCGCCAGAATCTGCACGGAATCTATGGGTACGCCCTTCTCGCTCTCTGCCAACTGCTCGAACCGTGGGCGGTACTCATCGAAGGCATCGATCACCGATTCCATGCGCCATTGCGCGGGCTGCTCAGCCAAACTTCCCAGTACCTGACTGAGGTCTACGACCCGGCCATCGCAAAGCAGGCCGGTCCTGGCATCATCGAACAGGACGAGTTTCATCCGTCTCCTCCTCCCGCGGCCATGTCCTTCACAGCCCAGCCCGGATCAGGTTCGCCTGCCATCGCCTTCCGAACGCCGGGGCCGGGCGCGCCTGCCGTACCCCAGACGTCCGCGGTTTCCGGCGCCCGTTTCCACACCGCGGGTTCGTGCGCTCCTTCGTCTTCGATGTATTCCATTTCGCTGGACAATTCGTTCACGTACCCGGCCGGATCCCTGTAGTAGCAGAAGATGTTGTTGCCCGGCCCGTGACGGCCCGGTCCCCAGTCGGGTTCCTGCCCGCGGGTGCGCAGGTTGGAGACCCCTTTCATTACGTCGTCCACGTTCGCCGTCACGTACGCAATATGGTTTACCGATGCGTAATCCGCGCGAGTGAAGACAATGACGTGATGTCTCCGGCCGCATCGCAGGAAGGCCATCCGGTCCTCAACCCGGTCCGAGACCCGAAACCCGAGAATATCGGTGTAGAACGCCACAATCTGCTCGAACCTTTGGGTGTTGAGACCCACGTGACACAGCCCGCGGGGGGCGACTTTCCCGGCAGAACAGCCGTTCGGGGGTTCTGCCACGCCGGCCGACAGTTCGATGCACCGGTTCTCGGGGTCGAGAAACCGCAGCCCGTATCCGCCGCCGGGTTCGTCCAGGTCGTCCGGCTGCGTCACCAGGGTCGTTCCCCGGCGTTCGAGTTCGGCTGCCGCCGCGTCGACTGCCTCGCGTGAGTCAAGGCTGAAGGCCAGGTGGTGCAGCCCGCGCCGGTCGGCCGGATGCAGGCTGAGAACGTGGCGCCCGGTCGACGCCGCGCGGAGATATCGGGCGTGCCGGTCTTCTCCGGCCGCCTGGAGTCCCCAGACCTCGAGGTAGTAGTCGGTGTGTGTCGCGATCGCCGGCGACAGCAGTCCCACGTGGCGGATGTCCCGGATTCTCATGGCGTTCATCCCGGCTTCCTCCGCGTCAAATCGATCTTCAAGTCCCGTCGAATGTAGATTTCGATGAACTCGCGCAGCCACGCCTCCTTCACAAGCGTGAACCGCTCGATCAGTTTCCGCCGGGGTCTGTCCGTGAGGTAGACGATGCGCCACAGGTTAAGTGGTCGTAATTCGCTGCCGTCGACCGCATGCTCGACGTGAAAGAGAGGCTGACCTTCGCCCGCCCGAAGCAGGTTCCCGTCCCTGTCCACGAGATCCGATGCCCCAATAAAGGTGGCGCTCTGCCGTTCAGGGTTAAGGAAGACCTGTTCGAGGACCAACCCGCGCTCGGACGGTTTGAGCCAGAGGCGCTGCAGCGAGCATCGCACGAAGGATTCGGCGCCGTCTGCAGCAGCCTGCCGGAGCCAATATCGGGAGCTGCCCGCCGTTACGACGGATGGGATATAGAGGTCGGGCCGGTACGCCTTTTTTACCTCCATGTCCCACAGCATGTCGCCGGTAAACCTGAGCGGTTTGTTCGTGAGGTAATGCCGGGCCAGCACCGTGTTGATATCAACCGGAGGCAACTCGATCCGGGTGTTGGCAGGATTAGCCCATGCACGCTCGAATTCTTCCTCATGATTCAGCCGGGTGACGGGCGTTGATGCTTTCCCGGTTTCGCCGGTGCGTTTAATGACTTCCACGACCCGTCTCCGGAACTTTCACGTGGACGGTCAAGATGTCCGTGTCGTGGAACTGCTGGTGGCGGACGGAGGACGCGATGTGCCGCAACAGACGCAGCGAGACTTCCCGCTCCATCAGCACGTCATCGGGCCGGTCCGCCAGCAATCCGATCCGGTCCTGGACGTTCTCCTCGCCTGCCGCGGCAATGAACTCGAGGACAGCCCCGCCGCTCTCCTTTTGCGCCTTCAGGAGCAGGCGCCTCTGTTCGCGATTCTCCTGACCTTCGTCCTGCCCGATCAACGTCAGCAACGTCTCCTCGCTGGCGGCGTCGAGACGGTCGACCATATCCGCACCCCATCCATTGCGGGATGCGAACGCACCGAGGAAGTCTCTGATCTCCGGCAGTACGGAAAGATCGAGCTCCGTTTCGATCCGGCCGCGGCGGGATCCTGTCACTTCCAGAAACAGGGTCATGAGGATCGCCATGATACCGCCGGCCGTAATGCCGTTGCTCAGAAGGCCGCCCGCCAGCTCGTCGAGAATCTCGGGAAACAGGAGGTCGTTCTGGCAACCGACGCCGACCCAGAAGGCGACACCCGTGATCAGCGCCTTGCGGTGATCGATCCCGCCCTGCACCACTTCCGTCATCCCGCGGACGAAGGTCATCGCCAGCACGACGGTCAGATAGGCGACGACGACCGCACTGGGTATCGCCAGTATCATCGCGAGGACCTTGGGCAGGAACGCAAGCACGATCAGCACGCCGGCAGCAACGATTCCCACGCGGCGGGCCGCGACCCCCGTCAGCTCGACCGTCGGAACGCTGACTCCGATGGTCTGAGTCGGCACAATCCCCGTGATGCCAGACAGCAGTTTGCCGATGCCGTCCGCCGTAACGGCGCCCTCCACCGCCCGGTAGTCCACGGCCCGCGGCCGGCGCCACGATACGCGCTGGATGGCGACCGCCCCGGTGATCGTCTGGATAGCGCCGATGAGGGACACGAACGCGAAGGCAGGCAGGAGTTCCACGAAGGCCGGACCGAAGTCGAGACCGATTCCCGGCCAGCCGCCCTGTGGGAAGCCGATCCACGGAGCCCGGGTAATCAGGGCAAAGTCATAGAGACCCATCGATCCGCCAACAACGGATCCCGCTATCACCCCGATGAGCGGAGCCCACAAACGCAGCGTTGCCCCTGCCTTCAGGGAGATGCCCCCGATAACCAGCCCCGTCGCCACGGCGGTGAGCGGCGAACTGAGAGCCGTTTCGGGAGGCGCGTCGGCCAGGCGACTGAATACGACCGGAAGCACGGTCGCAGGGATCAGCATGTTCACCGTGCCGACGATGGTCGGTGTCAGAAGTCGCCTGAACAGGGCCAGACGCATTGAAATCACGATCGGAACGAGCGACGAAGCCACAACCAGTGTGGCGAGCAGAGGGGGACCGCCCTCGTTGAGTGCGCTGACGCAGACCCCGATAAAGGCTCCGGCGGGGCCCATAAAGAGCAGGTATCCGGCTCCGACCCGGCTCAGCCTGAGAGATTGCAAAGCCGTGCAGACGCCACTGCCGGCGACCGCGCCGACTACGGCCCAGGACAGGTACGCTTCGGTTCCGCCGCCAACCCGGATGATGATCGTGGGGATGAAGATGATGCTGGTTATGCCGAGAACGACGAGCTGAAGGCCGCTGCCCAGAGAAACAAGCGCAGGAGGATTCTCGTGGGGTTCGTATTGAACGTTGGAAGCGCTCTGTTCGTCACGGCTGCTCACGAGGCTACCCTACAGGGTTGGGCGGTCCGTAAACGGGCTCAGGCGGGTCGTCCGGTCAACCAGTTCCATGGGCGGACGTGGGACTCGGAAAATATGCCCGCCTGGGCATAGGGACTGCCGGCGACAAATGCCTGGGCCACCTCGAGCGAGGGAGCTTCAAGCACGAGAACCAGACCGGTAACGGACTGTTCATTTTCGCTGAGCGTCTGCCCGCCATGATGAACGGACACGTCCGGATGTTGGGCATGATCGTGAAGGTAGGCGGCGAATGAATCCTGCAATTGAGACCTTTCCTGTCCCATTTCCGGCTTGTGAGTTGCAAACACGACGCAATACATAGGACACCCTCCGTTTGCTGCCGGAATGCTCGCTCGACCGCGCGAATTTGCGGAAGCGCGGGCAGCCGGCAGTCGATCTATTGAATTGTGATATCGTACTAAATATTATAAGGGAATTGTTGCCAATGGCAACCCTGCGAGGCAACCAGGTACGACGCGGAAGTCGAACTCCCTTTGATGGATTGGCTGGATCTCGACGGACTACCTTAACAGCCCGTTGAAAAAGCCCATCCTGGCTACGGCCGGCCCTTGCGTTCGAAAACCTGCGTTGCGCTCCCTCGCCGAATCGCAGGATGGGACTCGGTCGCGCGCCTTGTCTTCGGCCTCGCCTGCAGAGCGACTTTATCAACGGACTGTTAATCCATTGACGTCGTATCTTGACACGAAATTCCAGATCAGCGCGCTCGTATTGTCGCCTTCGTAGCTGATGTCGAACCAGACATGACCTCCATTGACAACCTTGTAATGCTCGACGGAGGTATTTTTGTCTCCATCCGTATAGGAATGGCGTTCGATCGTTGTCGCACCGTCGGTGATGCGATTCACCGTGGGAGTTGCGCCTGTATTGTTGAAATCCGTCCAATAGGCAAGCACGTCGTCAATTGACTTGAGTCCCTCGGCACCGCCATACGGGACATAGGCGTCTGACGTGCCATGGATATTGATCATGGCGGTGGGGTGCGACGGGCTGCAGTTGTTGAATGTTTCCTCCATCATCGTTCCTGCGACGGAACCGATAGCCGCTATCATATCACTATGGTAACAGGCAAGCGCATACGTAAAAAAAGCGCCGTTTGAGAAGCCGCAGGAATACACTCTTGCCGGATCGATCCTGTAATTGGAAGCAATTTCATCGATCAGCGCTTCCACGAAGCCAAAGTCATCCGCATCGCTCTTGTTGGTATCTGATTTCAGACCCGCATTCCAGTGCGGGCTTCCATCCAGCAGGGTGCCTTGAGGATAGACCAGAATGAAATTTTCTGAATCCGCCAACGAGCGCATGTCCGCGAATCTCAGATACCCGGCCGCACTCTGGCCGAATCCGTGAAAGTTCAGCATCAGCGGAACACGTGAAGTTTCATCATACGAATCAGGCACATACAAAATGTATGTCCGTGCCGTGCCGTTACGGGACAGTGTTCGTGTGAACAGACCCGATGCTTCCGGCGCATCGAGCGGCATGTCATCATTGCCCGAACAGGAAAACAGGCCCGACAGCGTCACAGTCACAATAAAAAAAAGCCTTGTCATCAAGGCAGTCCCAAAAGGCGGTGAGACGGTAGACGGTAGAAAAAAGGCGGGTAGAGGTAAGAGGGTAGACGGTAGATGATATCCTTGCCCGGTGTGTTTTTCCTTTCTGCCTCCGGCACGAGAAGAATCCTTACAAGGCCGGAAATCTCTCCCGTCTCCCGTCTCC
>CAZKDZ010000030.1:0-10076 GCA_964551635.1 uncultured bacterium
CCCCTCTTCCGTCTCACGTCTCCCCGCTTTTAAGGAACACGCCGTAGGCAGGGAATTTGGGGAGATGTGGATGTTGAACTTGACGTTCGATCATGGTATATCCCGTCCATCCATGTAAGCTTCGGCTTCTGAATTTGAAAGAGAAAGTCGTGTGACTCGAAAACCGAAGACCCCAGCCATTGAGCAGATGACGCCAGTCAGGCGTACGTCGCTCAGCGACGAAATCGTCGGCCAGATCATCGACCTGATCTCCCGGGACGTGCTGAAACCGGGTGATCGGCTGCCGCCGGAACGAAGCCTGTGCAAGCAGTTCGACGTAGGCCGGACTTCCCTCAGGGAAGCCCTCCGCACGCTTGCCGTAATGGGCATCCTGGAACCGCGGGTCGGCGAGGGTACGTTCGTCAGCGACAACACGGGCCGATACCTGGAGAAATCCCTGAGCTGGGGTCTGTTGCTGGACCCGAAGGAAGTCACGGACCTCGTGGAAACACGGCTGATGCTGGAATCCCGCAATGCATTCCTGGCCGCGGGACGCGCCACGGAAGCCGATCTCCTTGAACTCGACCGGACGATCCGGGGCATCGAAGCGTCAATGGACCAGCCCGGCGAATTCCTGGAATTCGACGTGCAGTTCCATTTGGCCATCGCCCAGGCCACCCAGAATTCTATCCTCCGCAATCTCCTCGTGATGATACGCAATTACCTTCAGGAATGGATCCGGGCCAGCCTGGAGGAACCTGCAACCCATACGGTGGACGTTCGGGCCCGGATGTCGGTGGAAGAACACGGAGAAATTCTGCGCGCCATCCGAAAACAGGATGCCGAAGCCGCACAGCTGGCCATGGAGGAGCACATTCTTTCCAGCAGCGCGGACCTTCGGGCGCGGATCGACGGCGAGTCCGGGAACCTGCCGGGGTGAATCGCTAACCGTTCGTCACGTATACGGTGTCCCGTCCTGGAAATACGTCACCATTCTTCGGCCGATTCATCCCGTCTTGCTTCGTTGCCTTCGCTCGCTGACCTTGCCCAGGTCACCTCGCTCAGGCGCCTTGCCAGCCGGGCGACTCGGCCACCGAATTTCGGCAACCTATTTCCAGGACAGAACACTTGCCACGGTCTTCGAGAACCCGTCGTTCTCCAGCGACCCGCACATCCGCACGCCCGTTTCGGCGGCGGCGGCCCTGGTCAGGCTGTCCGCGTTTCCCATCAGCACCCCGGTTCCCGCCGCCGCGAGCATTGGAAGGTCGTTATCCCCGTCTCCAATCGCAAGCGACTGGGAAAGGGAGACGCCGCACGCATCGCAAATCTCCCGCAATGCCACCGCTTTGTTCACCTCCGGATGCATGATCTCGATCCGGTCGTCACCCGTTCGGGCGAGATAGAACCGCCGCCCGAACGCCGCGCGCAATTTCCCAAACACCTCTTCCCGTTGGTCGGGGCCGGGCAGCAGAATCATCTTGGGCGGGGGAACCAGGTCTCGCGCCATGGACAACAGATCCGGCTCCAGCACGATATTCACCCCCGTCATCCGCACAAGGTTTCGGATCCAACCGGTCTCTTCGTCCGTAAGATAGGCCTCGCTCAGGCCGGTCCCGTCAGTTTCACAACGGCAATAGATGAAGTTCACCCCACTGTCGCCGATAAAATCGACAAGATCGGGAAAGCCATCCGCCGGCAATCGTTGTTCGTGCAACCAGGGCCTGCGGTTATCGGTGACGGTTCCCATCACCATCGCGCCATTGTAGCTTCCGACACTCAGGACCGGCCGGATGTCCGGGGGAAACGGCGCCAGGCTCTTCGCCACGTTTCGGCCGCTGATCGACGCCATTGCGATGCCGGCCCGCACCAGCCGGCGAAGCGCCGCGACGGAGGCATTCGCCATCCGGCCCCGGTCGTCGAGCAGCGTACCATCCAGATCGAACGCCACGAGCCGCACCTCAGCCATCCTGCTGACCCCTCAATGACACACTGAATCCCCTTCAGAATTCCGTCACCACCCTGGCGGGCTCGCCGGTCTGGATCGACTCCGCGACCGCGAAACACGCCGCCATCGTCCGGGCGCCGTCCGTTACGTCGATCATCGGCGTTTCGCCCGTATCCAGGCAGTGAAGGAAGTGCGACAGTTCCTCCGCGCAGGCGTGTACCTCGCCCAGCACCGGAAACGGGATCTCCGCGAATTCCTCGATTTCTCCGAACTCTCTCAAGTAGAGCCGGTTCTCCTCTACGGTGCCCTCGGTGCCGTAGAGATTGAACGTCATCGAATAGGGCCGCGGCGCGCCAACGGACACCAGGCACTTTCCCACCGCGCCGTTCCTGAACTTCACCGAAGCGATCACCGTATCGTCCCAGTCCACGTCGTGCAGGACCTTCGTAACGCCGTAGGCCGACACCTCCTCCATCTCCCCCACGATCCAGCGCATCAGATCCAGCGGGTGACACGCCCCGCCGATCACCGCGAACTGCCCCTCGTCCCGGTGCCGCCACCACTGGTGTCCCGGGCCTGTAAGGAACGGCCCCAGCGAATGGACGTAGTCCGACTCGCAGAAACAGGCCTCGCCGAGTTTGCCCGAATCGAACAGATCCTTGACGGCCCGGTGCAACTGCCTGAAACGCGCGCCGTGGCCCACCATCAGTTGCCGGCCCGATCCTTCGACCGCGGCAACCATGCGGCGGCAGTCCTGCAACGTGGTCGCCATCGGCTTCTCGCAGAACACGTGCTTGCCCGCCTCAAGCGCGGTGACGGCCTCGTCGGCGTGCAGCCGGTTGGGCGTGCACAGATAGACCACGTCGACCGCCTCGTCCCCGACAATCTCACCGTAGTCCGTGGTCACCCGTTCGGCGCCGTATTCGACCTTCATTTCCCCTAACCGGACCTCGCTGCGCGGCGACCCGCAGATCACACGCAGTTTCGCCCGCGGATGCGCCGCAATCGCCCGGATATGCTCCAGGCCGATATACCCGGTACCCACGACGGCAATTCGATATTCAGCTGCCACGCCAACCGTCCTTTCAGATCAGGCGATCAGTCCACCAGGGGCAGATGCACCACGCTGCCGCGTTCCACGGATCGGAAAACCGCCTCGGTAAACGCCATGTACTTCAGGCCGGCTTCAAAGGTGGTATCTCCGGGAGGTCCGCCCCGGATCGCGCTTACGAAATCCTGCTCCACGGTCCACTCCCGCGCCTCGTCGTCCGGAATGGGCATTTCGGCCAGACCGCTGTCTCCGGCCCTCCCGCCCAGAATGGTATCGCTCTCAAGCTTGTAGATCAGGGTACCCTCGCTGCCGTAGAGCTCCACCTGCGGGTCCGTGCCGAACCGCGCCACGGACGAAAACAGAAACGCGGCCTGCGCGCCGTTCTCCATCTGTCCCATGATATGCACGGAATCGGGGCGTTCCACCGGTCCCCTCCCCTGTCCGCCCGCCAGCGGCCGCGTCCGGATGAACGTCTCCGCGTGCGCCGATATCGTCTTCATCTGGCCGGCCCAGCGTTGCACGATCTCCACCAGGATGCCCATGTTCAGCGCATTCAAACCGGAAAACCGGTCGATCTGCCGCCAGTGCAGCGGTTGATCCGGATCGCAGTTGTCCCCGCTGAACGACCGGGTATACACATGGTAGATGTCTCCCAGGTATCCCTCCCGGATCAGCCGCTGGATGAACCAGTCTCCCTTCATCGCCATCGGCGACGGGCAGATCTGCGTGACCAGCCCCGTCTCCCGCGCCCTGGCGTACATGGCCTTTGCCTCGCGAAGGTTCATCGCCATCCGCGCCTGAACGAAAACGTGCTTTCCGGCATCCAGGGAGGCCAGCACGTATTCACAGTGCCGGTACGGCCAGGTGCCGATCATCACGGCGTCCACGTCCTCGCTTGACATCAACGCGCGGGGATCCGTCATCAGTCTCGGCGACAGGCCGAATTCGCGCGCGATCGCGCCCGCGCTTGCCTCGCTCCGGTTGCAGATGGCAACCACCTCCGCGTCCCCGATCTTCGCCAGCCCGGGGAAGTGGCAGCTCCGGAAAATGCCGCCGGCGCCGATAATTCCAATTCGAATCTTGTCCGACATTGTTCCTCCTCAGAAACTACGAGAATACGAATAAACGAGAATACGAAACTACGAGAATACGAATAAACGAGTATACGAGAATGCGAAAACCAAACTACGACCTATCCGTGGTCGGGATTGTCCTCGATCCGAAACCGGAACTAGGACTTCCTGCCCTCGGTCCCGGCAACGCCAGCCACACCGGTCCCGGACCGGTTGCTACCGGACCGGCTTCTACGTGCGATACAGCTGATCCAGCAACTCAACGGCCGCTTCCACGATCTTCTCACCGGATCCGGGCATGTACAGGGCCGCCTCGGGTTCGTAGCCGCCCTCCCGGTATGCCTGCTCATCCGGCAGATATCCTACACTGTCGTTCGCCAGCGCCAGCACCATCGTCTGCCCGAACGGAGACCGTTCCTTGATCGCCAGCCCCAGTCTGACCAGCAGTTCTCCCGGTACGCCCACCAGGGCCAGGTCTCCGATCCGCAGCGCCTGCACCCATGTGCGCGCCTCCTCCGGAACTTCCGCCATACGTCGCAGTATGCGACGGGCGAACGCCCGATCCGCCATCGTCCCTCGTCCACTCTCATCGATCTCCCTGGCCCGGGCGATATCGGCCTGTGAAGCGCCGGTCTTCCGCTGCAGCGCCACTTCGACCATTTCAGCGCCCACGGGCAGGTCCCGTACGAAATCCATCCCGTTCCACGCCCAGAGGGCCTGGGCCGCCACCAGACCGGCGACGCGTTCCGAGTGCTGGTGCCGGTCGTTCGCGTATCGGCCGCCACCAATCACGTCGTGGTTGTTGATATCGCCCGAAGCGCCGTTCGAAAGCGCCGCCGTAAACCATTCGCCGCGCATCCTCTGGATGAGACCGGCGAAATACCCGAAATAGTCGGCCGAAATCTCCCGCTCGTGGTCGCCCCCGCCCACGTAGTGCAGCGCGTAGTTGCACAACAGGCCCACGGGCGCGCCGTCCGGCTTCTGTATGCAGAGTACGCCCACGTCCGGATCAACGGGGCCGGCGGCTTTAATCACATCGGTATTGCCGATGCCGGGATTGGTCCGCACCGTGCCGTCGGCCATGTGAAACCGCCGGTTGAAGACCGGCCGGTCTTCTTCCGCGCATCCCCATGCCGCGGACGCCGCGTCGCGTCCGTCCCAGGCCATGCGCACCGAATCCGCAATCCGTTCCACGAGGAATGCCGTATATGCGTCGTCTCCCGTCTGCGCCCCGGAGTGGGTATGGGTGCAGCAGATCAATACCCGTTCGGGCGTCAGTCCCGTGGTCTCGGCGATACGCGCCTTTGCCCGGTCCAGGTACGTCCGCGACACGCCGACGAGATCGCAGACGGCAATCGCGATTCCCGAACCGCCGCTCTCCAGAACGAAGCTGCGCACATTCAGCGGATCGTGGACGGCCTCCGCCCTGCGCTCGTGAAACAGCCCGGGAATCAGCGTTCCCAGCGGCGGTGTGATATCCAGCGTGATCGCGCCCCCGTTCAACATGTCGTCTCCTCATGATCTTGTGCAATGTTATCGGGACACCTGCTCAGCTCATCAACCGCCGCAGCCACGCTTTCCCGCGGCCTTCCCGCTGTTTGACAAGCATCACCGAAGTCTTGGCGAAGCGTCCCACCCGGTCCGGCACTTCGCCGAACAGAAGCTGCTGGAACAGGCCCGTATTTGCCGCGCCCATCACGATCAGATCGAAATCCGCGCCTACCCTGGCAATGCCCGCCGGCACGGACCGGGAACGGATTGCGCGGCATTCCACATCGCCCAGGTCCGCGTTCAGCAGCGTCTGCCGCATCCACCCCATGGCTTCCTCTTCCCGCTCCGCGTCCGCATCTTCGGGTATCACGTAGCAGGCCGTCACACGAGAGCCGTACGCCGCCACGATCGGCTCGAGTAATGCAACGGCGAACCGCGTATGGGGTCCCCCGGCCGTGGGGAGCAGGATGCGATCGAACCTGGCACGGTCCTGCAGCTTGACCACCACCACGTCTGCAGTGGCACGGTTCACCACCCTGTCCAGCACCTCGCCGAAGATCCGTTCGCGCGTGGTCGTAAATCCCTTCCATCCGATCACCAGCAGGTCCGCGTGCTCGTCCGAGACCGCCGAGAGAATGCCTTCGTCCACGCGGTGCGCCACGCGGATGTCCGATACCACGCGCAGATTCTGTTTCTGCGCGTGGGCCTGGGCCGTACGCAGGAGCGGCATCCGGTGGTTGATGTACTTCATGCCTTCCTGGATGGGCAGCTGAATCGGCACCTCCACGGTGGTATTGACGATCAGGTCGCCGTTCCTCGCTTTTACGATGGGTATGGAGATATCCAGCAGCGACTCGATCGTACCCGGATTGGCCACGGGTACCAGGACCCTGTACGGCGCGCGGGCAGTCTCGAGGGGAAGGGCGTCCAGCACGTGGGGCTCGGCCTCACCCGATTCCTTCCGGAAGTGGATGGTATACGCGAAAAACCCCGCCACGATCCATCCCAGGGCGACGTACCAGGCCATAGGATCGAAACGAAACTGGTAGATCGCCAGGAGCATGTTCGACGCCGCTCCAACCAGAGGGAGCCAGGGGAACAGCGGCACTTTGTACCTGCGTTCGATTTCCGGCATCCGGCGCCGCAGGACGAGCAGCGACAGGTTCACGAGCGTAAACGTTAGCAGGAACATCAGGCTGGCCGCCGACCCGACCACATGGATAGGCAGAAGCAGCGCGATGCCCGTCAGGATCGCACCCGTAACGAGAATCGCGACGTGCGGGGTCCGTCTGTCGGAGTGAATCGAAGCCATTCCCGGCGGCAGCCACCGGTCCCTGCCCATGGAGAAGGCCACGCGGCTGGAAGCCAGCACGGTGGCGTTCAGCGCGGACATGGTGGACAGAAGCCCGCCGAAGACGATGGTTGCCACACCGAACGCCGGCATGAAACTGTCTGCCGCCTTCACAATCGCGGTCTCCTGATATTGACCCAGGAACTCCCACGACGTGGTGGCCTCCGGCTGGACCGCGCCCAGAGAGACAAAGACGATCAGAAGATAGACGACCACGGTCACGCCCAGGGAAATGAACGTGGCCTTCGGAATATTGATCTCGGGCTGTTTGATTTCTTCGGCGACCGTCGCAATGAGGTCGTACCCTTCAAAAGCGATGAACGTCAGCCCCATGGCCACGAGAACGCCCCCGAGTCCCTTCGGGAAGAACGGGGAGAAGCTCTTCGCCGCCTGTGCGGGCGCCGCGAAGATATGCATCAGACCGAACCAGACGAAAACCAGGAGAACGAGAATCTTGGAGATGGTGATCACGTTCTCCGCCTTGCCCGTGACCTCCGTGCCGCGGACGTTCAACCATACGAAGATGCAGCTGACGACAACCGTCACCAGCGCAACCGAAGGCTGAATGCCGGTCGTCGCCTGAATGGTATGGCTGACGTCAGGCAAGTATTTGTGGAAGAATTCCCAGAAGTAGCCTGCAAAGCCAAGCGCGTAGAGACTGCATGCCACCGTATAGGCGAACCAGAGCATCCATCCTGACAGGAACCCCACCGGCCCGGGGAAAGCCCTCTTGACGAACGAATATCCGCCGCCGGCCTCGGGAATCGCCGAGGCGAGTTCGGCGTAGCAGAACGCCGTCATCAGGGTGACCACGCCGTTCAGAGCAAATGCCAGAATCGACGCCGGCCCCGCCTCCCCGGCCGCGATCCCGGTCAGCACGAAGATCCCCGCGCCGATCATCGCCCCGATGCCGATCATCGACGCGTCGAAGCAGCCCAGACTCCTGGCGAAGGTGACCCTGTTGGATTCCGGCGGAAGGGAGGATGCTGCCACACAGACCTCGGACTGAAAAGCAAAAAGGCCAGGGGCGCGAGACGCACACCCCTGGCGTTGTCGGCCCGCGACGGCTTACGACGCGGGACTGAAGAGTTCTTCGTAGCCCGTCAGACGATAGTCGAACTCCAGGTAATCCAGAAGACGGCAGAGACTTCGAAAGGCCACACCGAACCCGTCCACACCGCTCACGCCCCCGAACTGGCCGCCGCCCTTCACGTGCGGCTCCAGGTCAACGAAGACGCCCGGCACGCCCAGCGGTGACAGGCGTTCCTGAATGTCGGGCACCAGAGTCCGGAAATCACGCAAAACCTGCTCGTGGCCCGAATCGCCCCGGTCCACGGGGATGAACCGGGTCAATCCCCGTTCCCCGGCCGCATCCAGCATGGGCTGGTTCGACGGATTGTTGAACCCCTTGATGTGAATCCATCCCACACCGGGCTTCATCTTGACGTAGTGCTCATACGCGCTGTCCGGGCTGTGACCGCTGGACTCCATGTTACCCACGTCCGGAATGATGCACACATAGGGACTGTTGATTTTTTCGTACAGAGCAATCAACGTGTCCCCGTCCCCGCCTATCAGATCGGCCTCCACCTCCATGCCGTAAACCAGCCCTGCCGAAGCGCACTTTTCGACAATGGCTCCGAGTTGATCCGCCGCCCGGTCCAGGTACGGCCATGGGTCCTGCCCGTGTGGATGGTAATAGCTGAATCCGCGCAGCAGTCTGGTGTTGAAGGCGTGCGCCAGATCGATCGCCCGCTGAACGTCGTTCTTCAGATAGGACTCGAACGGGACGTACCGGTTCTGCGTGCCGTCTTCTTCGTCCACGAGCTTGACTTTGCCGAGGGGAGATCCCACGCTCGACACCCCGATCTGAAACGCGCCGTGCAGGTCCTGAAGCCGTTGCACTTCCTCGTCTGAAAGTTCCATGACGTTCTTCACGCCGTTGCCAAGATCGATGAACCTGATCGTGTAGTACGAAAGCCCGAGGGCTGACATCATGGTCAGCTGCTCTTCCGCCCGCTTGCTCACGGGACCTTCATCGGCGAATCCGGATAGAATCACTTCGGGTCTTGCCATAATGGGACACCTCGTTGCGAATGTGAGGTCGCTGACTCACCCCCGACCCCTCAGAAGCGGGTAGACGGAAGACGTAAGACGGTAGATGATATCCTTGCCCGCTAGTTTATCCCTCCTTGCCTCCGGCAGGAAAAGAAGCCTTACAAAGCAGGTAATCTCTACCCTCTACCGGCTACCGTCTCACCGCTTTTGGTCTACCCTCTACCTGCATTCAGGCTATTTGCGGCCAACTAAACGGTTGTTATTTTCGAACTGAATTTAAACCTGCATCATCCGAACTGAGGCTCCTGGCCCGACGTTTCACGTGATCAACTCCGGCGGGAGGTGTGCCACCCGGCTCAGATACCGGATCCGCACCGAACCCTTGCCGATGAAGTCCATGCGGCTGATGGCCGTATTGGGACTTTCGAAATAGACCCCGTCCGGCATACCTGCGAATACGGCGTGGAGCAAATCGTTGGCGAATCCCCCGTGGCAAACCAGCGCGATCCGTTCCTCGGTACCTGCGAATTGATCGTGGATTACGGATACCACCCTCCTCGCCCGTGCCCGCCATTCCGATTTGACTTCAGGCGACCGGTTCCACCAGCCCTCATCCGTGATCGTTTCGGGCACTACGAACTCCGGGAACCGCGAGTTGATTTCGCCGGCAGTGAGACCGGGATACCCCACCCCTCCCCTGCCGTCCCCCTCATCCAGCCAGATTCCGCCTTCTTCGTGAATGTCGATCCAGATCTCGGGCCGGATTCCCATCGCCTTTCCAACCGGCGCCGAAGTCTGTATTGCGCGCAGCATCGGACTGGAGTAAAGCCGGTCGAAACCAAAACCCGTGCAATTCTGCTGCATCCCCGCGGGGTGGATCCGGTCAGCCCCTCCCCCGTCCGCCACCAGGTAGCCGGCAAGTCGGTCCGCCTGCGCTTCCCCAATTTCGGTCAACGGCGAATCGCAAACCCGGCGGCCGCCTTCTGCCATTGCGTTGTTTGCCGACTGCCCATGCCGGATGATGTAGAGTTCCATTCGTTTCCTCAGAAGCTGTCTTAAAATTCCCAGCGGTCTTCGCGCGGCTGCAAAAGCGCCGGTCGGCGTTGGTCAAATCCACCTGTATAGACA
>CAZKDZ010000031.1:0-18674 GCA_964551635.1 uncultured bacterium
TCATCGAGGTGCCCTATGTGTTCCGCAACAGGCAGTACAGCACCAGCAAACTGAATCTCAGGGAGTATTATCTCTTTTCCAAGCAGCTGCTCGTATTCTCTCTGACCCGGTCGAAAGGATCCGGTGGCTGATGGCGCCCTGGTGGATGCGGTTTCTCCTTGACATCTCCAGCCGGCGTCGTTATGTTGAAACGTTTTTTTAGCAGTCTGAAATGATGTTGCCTGACTCGCGAGAGTTCTGTATGTCCGTCATTTTTCGGATTGTTTCCTTACTGATCCTGGTGTGGGCGGCGGGTCCTCCAATCTCGGTCGGGGCGGATCCCCCACCTCGCGTGAACACGGCGATGCAGGCGCATACCCTGGATCAGCTGGCCGACCTGGTGCGCCGCCAGTACTATGAATCGACCGATCCGGTCGAGTTGTATCACGGTGCGATTGAAGGGTATCTTTCCCGGCTGGACCCTCATTCAACCTATATCTCGCCGGAGGAACTCCAGGACACCCAGGACAGGATGCAGGGCTCGTTTGAGGGAATCGGGATCTATTTCGAAATCATCGCGGGCCAGTTGACGGTACTTTCTCCAATTGTAGGAGCACCTGCCTATAAGGCCGGCCTCCAGGCCGGCGACCGCATTGTGAAGATCGACGGCGTGTCGGTTGTCGGGATTCGGAAGACGGATGAGGTGAAACGGCGCCTTAAGGGTCCCAAGGGCAGCAGGGTGAATGTACAGGTTCAACGGTCGGAATCGGCCGACCCGCTCACGATCGAGATCATCCGCGACAAGATAGAAGTGCCGAGCGTGCCGTATGCGTTTAAACTGAGTTCGGATGTCGGTTATGTAAAGATCGACCAGTTCTCGAGTCGCACGTCCCGAGAGTTGCGGGTTGCTCTCGAAGGATTGGTCGATGCGGGCGCAAAAAAACTCATACTCGATCTGCGCGGCAACAGTGGCGGTTACCTTGAGCAGGCGGTTGCGGTAGCGGATCAGTTCCTCGAAAAAGACCGCCTCCTGGTGTACACAGAGGGCCGCAGGAGCGGTTCAAGAGAAGATCATTTCGCGGATCGCGATCCGGTGGTGCCTCAGGATTGGCCCTTGACGGTGCTGGTCGACAACTACAGCGCCAGCGCGTCGGAAATCGTGGCGGGCGCTGTTCAGGATTACGATCGAGGGCTCGTCGTAGGCAGGACCACATTCGGCAAAGGACTGGTACAAAAGCAGTATCCGTTGAAGAACGGCGGCGCCGTCCTGCTCACGGTGGCGCGCTATTTCACGCCCAGCGAGCGGCCGATCCAGCGTCCTTATTCGAACGACAGACGCGCTTATCTTCATGAGGCGCACGACGGGTACGATCCAAATGCCGATCCTGACAGCGTTCTCTCTCAACCGGTCTATTTTACGCAGATTCTGAACAGGAAGGTCTACGGCAGCGGCGGGGTCACACCCGACGTGGAACTGGAATCGGCGCATACGGGTGATTTTGAACGGCGGCTCACCCCACGGCACTTTTTCGAATTCGCCAGTCGACGGGGTTCGGAGTTTGCGGCCGAGTACGCGGATTTCGAGGCCTATCTTCTGCAGTATTCCCCTGATTCGCTCGAGATCGCGGAATTCAGGAAGTTCCTCGAGGCAAGGGAATCCGATCTGACGTTTACGGATGCGGAATTCGAATCGGGCATCGATTTGATCAAGCGTCAGATGAAACGGTATTTTGCGAAATTCCGGTGGGGAGACCGGGAGGCGGGCCGGGTCGCCGTGAGTCAGGACCCGGAAGTCGTTCAAACACTGGCGCTGTTCGACCGGGCCAAAAAGCTGTTGGCGGATCGGGCGTATTATTCCACGCGCCAGGGGCGCACCCACGTCCCTGTGATGCGCGGCGCTGAGATCCGGTAAGGCGGGCGCAACAGCGCCGGCACAGGTGAAACTGCCGGCTGCCTAACAGTCCGTTGAGAAAGTCGCTCTGCAGGCGAGGCCGAGCCATTGTGGTCGAAGACAAGGCGCGCGACCGAGTCCCATCCCTCGATTCGGCGAGGGAGCGCAACGCAGGTTTTCGACCGTAGGGGCCGGCCGTAGCCCGGATGGACTTTTTCAACGGGCTGTTAGGCCGTGGCGATCCATTTTCTTGTACAGACCGGATCGCGAAAGGCCCAGCTCCAATGCGGATCGGGTGACGTGTCCGTTGTTCCTGTCGAGCACCTGAGAAAGATACCGTTTTTCGACCGATTGCAGAAACGCTCTCAGGGTACCTGACGGTTCGTTAACCCCGCCCGCCTCATCGCGTATGCGCTCAGAGAACAGCCCCACGTCGAGAATACCGCCATTCTCGGCGAGCGCCACAGCGCGCCGTATCTCGTTGTCCAGTTGGCGTATATTGCCCGGCCAGTCGTATCTCTCCAATGCCTTCAGCGCGCCCGACGTCAACCCGGTCATGGTTTTCCCGGCTTCACGCGCGGCGTTGCGCAGGAGATGCCCCGCCAGCAGCGGAATGTCGTCCTTCCTGTCTCTCAGCGCCGGCATCTCGATGGTCAACACCTGAAGCCGATAGAAGAGATCTTTCCTGAACCTCCCTCGTGATGCCGCTTTTTCCAGGTCCGTATTCGTCGCCGCAATGACACGCACGTCTACACTGCGCGTTTTACTTTCTCCCATGCGCCGGAGTTCGCCGTTCTGCAGCACCCGGAGCAGGCTGGCCTGGGCCTGAGGCGCAGCGTCCGCGATTTCGTCGAGAAAGACCGTGCCGCCATGCGCCGTCTCGAACAGCCCGGCGCGATCCGACACAGCGCCCGTAAACGACCCTTTCTTGTGACCGAACAGCTCGCTATGGATCAGCTCTCCGGAGAGTGTGCCGCAATTCTGAGTCAAAAACAGGCGTTCTCTGACGCCGCTGTTTTCGTGAATTGCACGAGCAGCCAATTCCTTGCCCGTTCCCGTTTCGCCCAGTATGAGGACCGGCAAATCCGTCCGGGCGGCCAACTCGATCAGGCGATAGACGGCCTGCATCGCCTGACTTGCGCCTACAAGCCCGCCGAGTTTCTTCCTTCCCGTCGGGTCGCGCTCCCGGTACAACGCACGTTCCTTCAGTCTGCTTCTCATTCGGGCTTGAACCACGCCTACGGACAGTATGCCGGCCAGCGCCACGAGAAACCTCCGGTCTGCTTCGGTAACTCCCCTGGCGGTACCGCGAAGCTCCAGATACAATGCCCCCGGCGATCCTGACTCTGACTGGTACAGCGGTATGCATACCACCGGACGGCGGTCGAAGTCGAATACGCGCTGCCGTTTTTCGAAGCGCATTTCCGCCCCGGCTTCAGCGCCAAATACCGGCTTGTTGTTCTCAAGCACCCGGCGGGTCACGTCCCGGACAACGGCATCTCCCTCGCTGTTTTCGCCCCCTCGAGAACGTGCCGCTTTGGTACGCAATGCTCCAGACGCGGCATCCTTCAACACGATGGCGGCCGCTTCCGCGCCCAACACCTCCAGACAAACGTCCACGGTTCTGTTCATTAATAATGTCAGATCGAGGCCCCGCCCCAGAACCGCTGCAAGGTCTGAGACCGCCGCAATTCTATCCATGGCAGGACGATGCGTCGGAGAACCCGCGGTGACAGGTCGGACCTCCAGCCGTGCCAACCTGGCAAGCAGTTTCGATGCTTTCCGTGCGTAGAAGGGTGTCTGAATGGCAGTCGCCTTGCGTTTCGCCGCCTCGAGCCGCCGGCGCGCCAATTCCCTGTTCCCGTTCTCCAGGTAGAAACGACCCGACGCCAGCAGCGAACGGCACCATTCGAACCGCCGGGTTGCCTCGTTGCACTCAATCGCCTGTTCGAAGGCGTCCCCGGCCTCCTTTAAGCGCTTCGCGGCCGCTAACGCGACGCCGATACCGCGCCAGGACACGGAAGGGGTTTCGTCTTCCAAAAGGGTACCGGGCTGTGCCCTGCCCGCCCACGACACCGCTTCGTCTCCATTCCCAAGAGCTGCGTGTGCCTCGGCGAGCAGTCCGAACGCCCGGTACAGCTGGTAACAGTCCTTAACGTGAGACAGAGTCTCCACGGCTTTTTTTCCGTACGCAACCGCGGTCTCTGCATCGTTCTTCTCAAGGGCGATCGAGCCGAGATATACCTGGCTCACGCCTTCAGTCGCGGTTCGCCTCCAGTCACCCTCTGAATCCAGCTGTGCGAGGAAGATGTCTTCTGCATGTTTGAGATTTCCGGTCTGAAATGCGGTCGTTCCCACCAGATTCATATCGCCGACGGGCCCGCGTCCACCTCCCGCTTTGTCCCACTGTTGCAAAGCGGATTGGAACCCTGTATACGCATCTCCGAGACGTTCGTCCAGATGTGCGATACAAGCCCTGAAGTAGCTGGCCTTCGACGTGCTCACTGCCTCTTCGGAATGCTCGTAATGTTCTGATATGCGGACAAATTGCACCCGGGCTTCCGTCCGTCGCGCCATCCGCACGTACAAATCGGCGAGCCACCCCCTCGCCTCAATTTCCCTCTTCACAGATTCGAGCTTGCTGTAGATTGCAATCGCATCCAGAAATGCCCGTTCAGCGTCGTCGTACAAACGGGAACGGGCATTGAGGATACCGAACTGGCATAGAACCAGCGCCTTCTCAGCGGGAGTGTCGTCTGAAATCAGCGACCACGCGTCCTGCGCGCTTTTCCTGGCCTCCTCGACGTTTCCCCGCAAAGACAGCGCATTGGAATAGTCGCACAGAAATCTTATCGCGGATCTGAAGCTCCCGGATGGCGCAGCATCCGGATCATCGACTGTAGTATGCTGCTTCAGCACGTCTTCAATCATAGTTTACGAACGGGCCAAGTTTCGTACGCTGATCCCCCGCTTACCCGCAAGGACGTGGCCATTTCGCCTGTTCGAGACTTCGGACGTAATGGCAACTGAAGGATTCGACAGCCCCGGGGCATCTACCCGGAACGAAGGACTCTGGCGTGAGAACTGCAATATTGCCAATCCGAGGATTATCCCACTCCACCCCGCTCCTCTAACAATTCCAGCGGATGGATGACTTTGATGCCGGTGCCCTCGCGCAGGTGGATGGCGCACACGCTGCTTTCGGTGACGATGGTATCCACCTTCGCCTCGTGAAAGGCCTGAAACAGCGGCTCTCCCACGGCCTGCGAGAGCTCATAGCCCAGCAGTCCCTTTTTCATGCCGAACGTCCCCGCCATGCCGCAGCATGTGCCCGTCTGAACCAGCTCGACTTCCGCGCCGCGGCGTCTCAGGTAGTCCATCGCCTGCCGGCCGGCATCCAGAGGCCGCTGGTGACAGGAGACGTGAAACCCGAACCGGCGGCCCTTGTAAAGGTCGGGCTGTTCACCTCCGCCGGCGAGGTTTTCGAGCATTTCAAGGTACGCGAACAGTTCGTACGTCCGGTCGGCCACCGCCACGGCATCCGCACGGCCGTGCAGCAGCTTGGGGTACGAAACCTTCAGACAGTATGCCGCCGTCGGCTCGGTAGCCACAACGTCGTATCCGGCCTCGACGTGGGGCATCATCAGGCGTACGTTCTCGTCGGCCAGCTTCTCCGCCCGCTTCAGGTCTCCGTATCCGATGTAGGGATAGCCGCTGCCGCGCTGTCGCGGCAGAATGACCTCGCACCCGAGCGCTTCCAACGCCCCGACCGCGGTCCGGCCCAGCTCCGGCGCATTGTAGGCCGCATATATGTCCGCGAAGAACACCACCTGGCGGACCGGATCCGTCGACCGCTGCACCGCGCCCCGCTTCCTGAACCACTTCGGCAGCGTCTGGCGCCGGAACGGGGGCAGCGCCCGTCTCCTGTCGATACCCGTAAACGCCTCCATCGCCCACCGGAACAACCCGTTCGTCATCATCCAGTTGGAGACCGGCGCCGTGGCGCAGCCGAACTTCGCCATCCCCTCCGCCGCCATCAGAATCCGGTTGACACGGGGGTGCCCGTTCTGCTCCCCGTCTCTATCTTTCACGCCGGCGATCATCATTGGAATATCGATTCCCGCCGGGCAGATCTCCTTGCAAAGCCCGCAGGAAACACAGAGCGGCGCAAATTCGGCGGCCTTGTCCAGTCCGTGCACCTCCGACGTCCAGGGGATCCCGATCGGCCCCGGATAGATGTAGCCGAAAGTGTGCCCGCCCACGACGCCGTAGGTGGGGCAGATATTCATGCAGGCGCCGCATCGGATGCAATTCAACGCATCCTTGAACAGCGGATCTTCCCGCATCCTGCTGCGCCCGTTATCCAGAATGATGATGTGAGACTCCCGCGGACCGCGGCCGTCGCCTGTGCCAAGCGGAGACCTCCCCCCCATCATGGTTACGTACGTCGTCAGATGCTGCCCTACGGCGCTGATGGGATGCGCCAGCATCATCTGTAACGCATCCTCCACGGTGTCCACGATTTTTTCCCGCCCCATGATGCAGATGTGCACGTCGGGAATGCTGGACACGAGTCGCGCGTTGCCCTCATTGGTCTCGATGACGATGGCGCCGGTCTCGGCGACCCCCACGTTGGCCCCGGTCATCCCGATGTCGGCATTCAGAAAAATCGGGCGCAGGTATTTGCGCACGATCCGCATAATGGCGTCGACGTCGTGCGGCACCTCCTGCTGCGTCACCTCCCGGAAGATCTCCGCCACCTCCACCGCCGTCTTGTGTACCGCGGGGAAGACGAGGTGAAAGGGCTTTTCATTCACTTTCTGGATGATCAACTCGCCCAGGTCCGTCTCGATCACGTCAACGCCGTCCTCTTCGAGCGGGTGATTCACTTCGATTTCCTCGCTCGTGAGAGACTTGGACTTGGCCACGGTCCTGGCGCCTCGTTTCTTCACAATGTCAAGAATGTACGAAATCGCTTCGGGCCCGTCGTTCGCCATGAATACCATGGCGCCGCGCTCCCGCACCTTCCCTGCAAACCGGTCCACCAGCTCGTCCTGCTGATCGAGACACCGTACCTTTACGGAACGAACCGCGTTACGAAATCCCTCGCCACCCGGCAGGGCGCCAACCGCCTTGTGCCGGCTGTCCCGACCGCGTTTCATGGCGCGGTAGAGCGCCGTCCGGCTGGACCGCTCTTTCAGCGCATGATCGATCTTTTCTTCCAATCGTCGATACCGGCCCTTCAACATCATCCCTGTCCTTTCGTGCCTGGCTTTTCATGAGTTCTAACAGCCCGAAAAAAAGTCCATCCGGGCTACGGCCGGCCATTGCGGTCGAAAACCTGCGTTGCGCTCCCTCGCCGAATCGAAAGATGGGACTCGGTCACGCGCCTTGTCTTCGACCACAATGGCTCGGCCTCGCCTGCAGAGCGACTTTATCAACGGACTGCTAATCGTTCAATATGACCGCGTGGGCCATCTCCGGGCCATGTACACCCAACGTGAGCCGCATCTCGATATCCGCCGTGCGACTTGGACCGGAAATGAACGTCACGGTGGCGTTCTCCGGCTGCGCCGCCATAAACGCCCGTATCCGCGGTCCGGCATCCAGCAATGACTCTTCAATCTCCTCTTCGCGAACGATCCCCAGATGTATCCTCGGCAATGTGGAAACCAGGCGTGTCGCGTCGTTTGTCGCGAATTCAACAAGCGCGCCGGCCTCCGCCACCGCGAACTCCGCCCAGGATACCCCGACGTGGGCGGCGTCGATAGCGCCGGGGAGTTTGCGGCCGTCGTAGGGCGGCCGCAACAGTTCAACACCCGCATGGGCACACCGTCGTTCCAGCGCCTGCGTCAGCTCATCCGGGAGTTCGGCCGCGGCCAGCCGCGTGCCTCCGGCGTCGTGGACTACGGAAAGCACCGCATCGGCGGCGGACTCCGCGCCGTGAGCCAGATGCACGCGTCCTGACAGCGTTTCGTACTTTGAGACAAACCGTTCTATCACATCGACCGCCATAGCCCCGTCCCTTTCGATATCACGTGGAAACCGCCCCGATGAGGCGCCACCAAGGTAAGCGCAAAACGGCCTCCGGTCAACCGTCTCCCGGACGGACTGATCACCCGAACCCGTGCGTTTTCGTTTGGCGCGGTTACCCCTTGAACGTATATTCGTCGAACCCGGCATGAGGCCCTGTCTTCCGCCGCCAACAGCCGGTTTCCGTCCTGCCGGTACCGGCCGATTCGGTACATCGAAACCGGCGTCATTGCATGGATCGGAGGCGGTTTTCCGCGTGTAAATCCACTGGCGCAGGGATTCCGGGCAACCAGGTAATCGAACTTCCAACAGATACTTTATTCACAGAGAATACAGGGAGCATTCCCGATGTCGAATCGCATTCCCATTGTCCATATCGGTCTGGGGCCGCTCGGCCGGATGCTGGGTCCCTATCTCACGGAAAAGGACCATTTGCGGGTCGTCGGCGCCGTCGACGTGGATCCCCAAAAGAACGGCCTGGACCTGGGTGCCGCGTACGGTCTGGATCGCCCGCTTGACGTCGCAGTGCAGGGATCATTGGACGCCGGAATGATGAATGAGGCCGACGTGGCCGTTGTCACGACGGTGTCCGACCTTCAGGCGCTGTACCCCACGCTGGAACAGGCGATGGCAGGCGGCCTGAACGTCGTTTCCACGTGCGAGGAACTGGCGTATCCATGGGATGCCGACCCGGAACTCGCCCGGCGCATCGACGACCTCGGGAAGGCGAACGGGGTATCCGTACTGGGCACAGGCGTGAATCCGGGTTTTCTGATGGACTTTCTGCCTGTGGCCGCGACAGCGGTATGCCGTAACGTGGAATCCATCCTGATCGAACGCATCCAGGACGCTTCCCGGCGGCGCCTCCCCTTCCGTCAGAAAATCGGCGCGGGACTCTCCGTCGAGGCATTCCAGGATCGTGTCAGAAACCGCCGGATCCGCCACGTGGGATTGACGCAATCCATGCAAATGGTCGCATCCAGACTCGGCTGGCGGCTGGACAGGACCGAGGACATCGTGGAGCCGGTGATCGCACACACGGAAGTACGGGGAAAGGACTGGTCCGTCCCGGCCGGCGATGCCACGGGCGTCAATCAGACGGGACGGGGTTTTGTGGACAATCGGGAGGTCCTCACGCTCGTATTTCGCGCAACCGTGGGCGAAACGCAACCCAGAGACCGCATCCGCGTCAACGGCACTCCGGAAGTCGATCTTGCGGTTGCCGGCGGCATCAACGGAGACGTGGCCACGTGTTCAATCGTTGCCAATGCGATTCCGGTCATCCAGGGGGCTTTGCCGGGCCTGCGCACCATGGTTGACATCGCCCCCATATCAGCCCGTTGAAAAAGTCCATCCTGGCTACGGCCGGCCATTGCGGTCGAAAACCTGCGTTGCGCTCCCTCGCCGAATCGCAGGATGGGACTCGGTCGCGCGCCTTGTCTTCGACCACAATGGCTCGGCCTCGCCTGCAGAGCGACTTTCTCAACGGACTGTTATCGGCTGTATAGCCGGCTTGGGGACAGTCGAATCAATAATCGCCTGAAAGTCCCCCTGCCGCGATATCAGATAGCACCCCGGAAACCACATACCTGTTGCAAAACAACCACATCTGTGTTATTCTTTCACAGGACAGGCCTATACGCCTGCCGCAGGTTTCGGCGTAAATAGCTGTTTTTCAATCTCATTTGCGCCCAATTCCAAAAGGCCGTACTGGTACGGTTTTTGCGCATTCTGATTTACCGCTCTGATTGTAGTCGATGGATTCCAGCGGAGGTCAGTACGATGTCGCGCACGATTGTCCTTTTTGCCCTCCTCTTCGCCTGCACGAATTTTTCCGTGTACGCCCAGGATGCCACCGGATACGTGGTCGAGCGAATCGAGGTCCGGGGCAATCACAAGACGAAAGCGGACATCATCCTGCGGTCCCTGCCCATCCACAAGGGTGACCGGCTGACGCCCGGAAGACTGGACGCCAGCCGCGAGTCCCTCTACCGCACCCGCCTCTTCCGCACGGTACACGTCGCGCCAAAACCCGGCACCGAGCAGGGCAAGGCCGTGCTTGTCGTCTACGTCGATGAGAAACGATTCGGTGACGTCGGCGTCAGCTTCGAGTATACGGAACTGGACGGATTCGGGCTTGCCGCCGACGCCTATCACGTCAACCTCGGCGGAGAAGGCAAGACCGTAGGCGTGGAGTATTCGCACGGCGAGCGCCTGCAGCGCTTCGGTTTCAGCTATACCGACCCCTGGCTGACCAGCGGGTGTACGTCGCTTCACGTGAAGGCCCTCTTTTCAAGGGCCGACCGCGATATGTACCGCAGTTCCGACCCGCAAAAGCGCGGCCTTTACGACGTGGACAGAATCGGCGGCGCGGTGGGCCTCGGAAAGCCCATCGGCGAGAAATACCGGCTCGTGGCCCGCTATGCCCTCGACGAGATTCGCATCAACGACTTCGACGAGCCGGATGTCTACATCTCGGGACCGGAGTTCACGCGGGAAATCATCTCGGCCCTGGGCCGCACGCCGATATCCACCTTCGGTATCGAACTCTACCGGCAGCCCGCCTCGAGGTTCTGGGGCGGCGCGGCGGGATTCGATCTCAACTTCCGGCTGGACTTCGCCCCCGGCGCATTGGGCACCAACTCGAGCTACCTCCGGTCCCGGTTGGAGGCCTATCGGCATTTCGCCACGCTTCCCGGACAGACCCTCAGCGTGGGAGGAAGGGCGGGGCTGATTGTGGGTTCGCCCCCCTTTTACGAACGGTTTTACCTGGATGGAGAGAATCAGCTCAGGGGATTCGAACGGCGTGCGATCGGCCCCGAGGGCGGAACGGAGTTTATTTCAATCGAAGGTGTCTATGCGATTGCGACCCGACCGATCGGCAGGCTCTACTGCTTTGCCGAGTGGGCGGCAATACGCAGACCGGTCGCGGCATTTCATCGCAGGGATTCGAATGGCACTTATGGAGTCGGTGCGCTGCTGTTCAACCGGGTCGACATCAGCTACGGTTTGAAAAGGGGCACGTTAATTGTAAAATTCCACCGGTTCGGCGGTATCAATCTCGGCCTGTGAATCGGCGTGACGCACTGGGCAGCGCGCACAGATCCTTCGCGTCCGGTTCGAAGGATTTGTCACCGTTCGGCGATTGTTCCAACACGGCTCCCGGTTATTCGCCCGTACCGATGAAAACACAAAAATCTCCCGAAATGCATACCAATCGAGGCAAGGCGGAGGCGTACAGACGAACTGTCAGCATTTGCGCTTGCCTCTTTTTTTTTGTGGGACACCCGGGGCACGCCAGCGCACGCGACGTCTCCGTTTACGAACAGAAGGTTTACCTGGAGGCGGACACGCTCAAGCTGAATGTCAAACTCGATTCACTCTTCTCGCGGCGCGCGCTGGATGCCATCGCATCCGGCCTCATCACCTCGGTGGTCATGGAGTTCCGGCTGGACTCGGACCGGCAGTCGAAGGCGCTGGAGTATACGCTGGGCATGCGGCTCGACCACGACATCTGGGAGGGCCGGTATCGGGTGGTGCGCCATACCGGCCGGCTGGACACCCTTCACACCGCCCGTTTCGACACGGTCAGAACGTTCTGCTCCGTCCACCGGGGGCTCCCGCTGGGGCCGCTTCCCGTCGGGCGGGAATTCAGACTGCGCCTTCGCGTTGGCGTCACGCCCATCTCCGTGGAGCAGGAGCAGCGTTCACGCCGCTGGCTCAACGTGCTGCAGAAGGGCAGCCTGCTGGAACTCTTCATCTCGCTGGACCGGCCCACGAAGCGGACACCATGGATCGAAGTCAGCCAATTCTCGCCGGAGGATCTGCAATGAGATCCCTACCCTTGCGATGGCGCATCGTGACCACCCTCATCGCGCTCACGCTCGGCACGACGCTGGCGCTGTCGCTGCTGGCGCAACACTTTCTGGAGTCCGGCCTGCAGCTTCAGGACAACATCAGCGCAAGTACCAGCCGGGCATTGAATGACGCGGTCGAACTGGCAAGGAACCATTATGAAAGCCGCAAGGAGGCGCTGGGCGATATCGGAAACCGTCTCTTCCGGTCGCCGATGCCAACGGAAGCCTTTCGTACGGGGAACCTTCAGCCAGTCCGCGATCTGCTGGACAGGCACGACCTGCCCAACGCGCAGCTGCGATTTGCGGAGGCCGCGGAAATCGCGTCGCTGAACCTGCAGGGCCCATTAACCGGCCCCGTCTTGCACCGGGCCGGCGAACGCGACGCTTCGCTGAAGATGTTCGTGCCTGTTGATCCGAATGGACCCTCCGATGCGGCCCTCGTCATCACGAGCCCCATGGTCGAACTCAACAATGTCGAACAGGCGGTCCAGGCCCATCAGTACCTGCGGATGATTGGAAGCGACCTCAGGGGCGAGTTCTTCTTCTATTTCCTTGCCGCGACCATAGGGCTGCTCCTGCTTGCATGCCTGATGGGCGTGCGTATCGGCTTCGGCGTTACGCATCCGCTGGACGAACTCGTCAAGGGAACCCGCGAACTCGCCCAGGACAATCTGGACTACCGCATTCCCGCCGGACGGGACGACGAAATCGGACTGCTGATCGGTTCCTTCAACCGGATGGCGGAAGACCTGACACAGAACCGCCGGCAGCGTCTCGAGGCCGAGAAGATCGCTGCCTGGCGTGAGATCGCCCGGCGTCTTGCCCATGAAATCAAGAATCCGCTGACACCGATTCAACTCACAGTCCAGCAGATCCGCGACAAATACCCCGGCGAAGACCCCGCCTACACCAGGCTGGTGCAGGACTGTACCGAAATCGTTACTGAAGAAGTGGAAAGCCTGCGAAAGCTGGTTCAGGAGTTCGCCGACTTCGCACGCATGCCTTCGCTGTCCCTTGGACGGCACAGCCTGAACGACGTGATCACGGATATCGTGCGGCTTTACCCCGAAGCCGGTATTGCGCTCGAACTCGCGTCGGAGGTTCCCGATCTGGACCTGGACAGCGAACAGATGCGCCGTGTGCTGATCAACCTGATCGAAAACGGACTGGAAGCCGCAGGTCAGGACGGCCGGATCGTCATTCAGACCGAGAACCACCCGGATGCGGTCAAACTCCTGGTCGCGGATACCGGTCCGGGAGTGCCCGAACGGGACCGGGAGCGCATCTTTCAGCCGCACGTGACATCCAAACAGAGCGGAATGGGTATGGGCCTGGCCGAGGTCCGGAGCATCGTCGAGAGCCACGGCGGCCAGATCGTTGCGGCCGGCGCGCCTGAAGGGGGAGCTCAGTTCGAGATTACCCTGCCCGTTCCCGGAGTCGTTGCCAGACAGCAGGAGGAAAGAACATGACCGAACCGACCATCCTGGTGGTGGACGACGAACGCAACATTCGCCGGACCCTGGAGATGATCCTGTCTGCCGAAGGTTACCGGGTTGTCTGCGCGGCTTCAGGCAAGGAAGCCCTGGCCGCGATAGAAACCGAGTCTCCGCACGTGGTGCTGCTGGACATCGTCCTGCCGGGATCGAACGGGATTGAAATCCTGAAAACCGCCCGGCAGAACGATCCAGGCCTGGCCGTCATCATGATTTCCGGACATGGAACCGTCCACGACGCGGTCGTGGCGACGAAACTGGGCGCCTACGACTTCCTGGAAAAGCCGCTGTCCCGGGAAAAAGTACTGCTCACGCTCTCCCACGCACTTGAGAGTATCGAACTGACCGAGGAGAATCGCGACCTGCGACGAAAGTTCGAAATGCGATTCGAAATGGTGGGCAAGAGCCGTGCCATCGCATCCGTACGTGAACAGATCGGAAAGGTCGCGCCAACAAACGGTCGCGTTCTGATCCTGGGTGAAAGCGGCACGGGCAAGGAATTGGTCGCCAGGGATATTCACAGGAACAGCAGGCGCAGCAAGGGTCCGTTCGTCAAAGTCAACTGCGCCGCGATTCCGGAAGAACTGATCGAGAGCGAACTGTTCGGCAGCGACCGTGGAGCGTTTACGGGCTCGGTGAAAACCCGCGACGGAAAGTTTCTTCAGGCCGATGGCGGGACGCTGTTCCTGGACGAAATCGGCGATATGAGCCTGAGCGTTCAGGCCAAGGTTCTGCGGGCCCTCGAACAGGGGGAATTCGAACGGGTTGGCGGGTCGAAGACACTGAAAGTGGATGTGAGGGTGATCGCCGCGACCAACAAGAACCTTCAGCAGCAGGTAGAGAACGGCGCTTTCCGGGAGGACCTCTACTTCCGGCTCAATGTGGTGCCCATCACCGCCCCGCCATTGAGGGACCGAAAGGAAGACATCCCTCTGCTCTCGGAGCATTTTCTCAAAGGGTACGCCGACGAAAACGACTTCCGCCCGAAAGAGATAACCCCCGAGGCGATGGAGGCCCTGAAGAACTACAGTTGGCCGGGCAACATCAGGGAACTCAAGAATCTGATCGAGCGCATGTCCATAATGGTCGCCGGAGATACAGTCCTCGCCCACGATCTTCCCGGACTGGACGGTCCGGAACCCGCACGCGGCGCCGACGCGACCGGGCCCGCCGTCCCGTTGCCCGGCGCCGTGTCCGGAAAGAGCCTCAATGAAGTCCGTGAGGCCGTGGAAAAGGCATATATTTCGGATGCATTGACAGAAAACGGCTGGAACGTCACAAGGGCGGCCAGGTTGCTTGGCGTTGACCGTACAAACCTCCACAAAAAAATCAAATACTATAATATCGAGCGCTGACGGGACAGACCGGCGGGTGCGTGGCTGGACATTTCCGTAACAGGACGCCAGATTTGAAAGCAGCGTTCCTCATTCTTCTCACGGTATTCGTCTGGGTGCCTGACGCCCTCGCGCAGACCGGAGAGGTTTCCCGGTTCGAGAAGTTCTACCGCGGCGTCCGACTCCGATACAATCGCGTGGAAGGCTCCTTCCTGGGATATCGCCTGTCCGCGGTCCGCAGGAATTGGCCACGGCTCAAGGCCTTTGTGGAAAGTGGATACGGTTTTGCCAGCCGCTCCGCCCGGTGGGAAGCCGGCGTGGAATACCGCGGCCGGAAGATCACCTTGAACGCCGCTGTTTTCGACAGGTCCGATACGCCGGACCGCGGCATCGTGGGCGCCACCGAAAACAGCCTGTTCAGCCTCCTGTTCAAGTGGGACTACCGAGACTATTTCCGCGCGAAAAACGGAATCGAAGCGAAGTTCACCCTCAGGTCGAAACGAACGCTTTCGCTATTCAGTGGACTGACCGCCTACCGATGCGAGTCCATGCCGGTCAGGACCGCCCGGAGCCTGTTCTTCCGGGACCGTCCCTTTCGAAACAACCCGCCTGCACGGCCAGGCGACGTCGGTCTGCTTCACGCCGGCGTCAAGGTCGATACACGCGTCGGGAGTCCGCTTTTCCGCGATTCCTGGTACGGAAGCCTCCACTATGAACGCGGTTTTCGGGAATTCGCCTTCCACGGCCTTACGCTGGCGGGAAAGCGCTATCAAAAGTCGAAATTCGGCAGGCAGGCTGTGATTGTCCGCGCCCGGCTGGGTACACGGCAAAGCACGGCGTCCCAGTTCGTTTTCGGCCTGGGCGGCGCGGGAACCCTGCGCGGGTTCGGCATCAAGGAATTCCGCGCCAATCGCATGGTACTGTTCAACGTCGAGTACGCCTTCCGCGGCGACGTCCTTCCGCGCATCCCCGTCAGAGGATTCCATCTGCTCAACCTTACGATATTTGCGGATGCGGGGTGGACCCGGTTGATGCCGGAATCCGCCCACCTGTTCGAAGGATTCGCAGATCTGGACCTGGCATCATTCAAGACCAGTACAGGTCTCGGCATTGCGCTTCCCCGGCAACTCGTCCGCCTGAACGTCGCCCGCCGGCTGGACCGGTCGGACGACGCCTGGACGTTTTCTTTCAGACTCAAATACAGTCTTTGATTTCGGCCCGGTCGACACTGCGCGGTGAAACAGGAAAAAGCCCCGGGGATCTCTCTCCGGGGCTATTTCGTTGCGCGCGCAATGGATGCCATTGCCGCTGTCCGGTAAACGTCCGGCTTACGTGCCTTCCTGCCAGGAACCGAGATACCGCTCCTGGTCGGCGGTCAGCGAATCGATCTGTACGTCCATCGCCTCCAGCTGCAGCCGGGCGACCTCGCGGTCGATTTCATCGGGCAAGCGGTACACCCTGGGTTCCAGCGAATCGGCGTTCCTGATACCGTATTCAACCCCGAGGGCCTGGTCGCAGAACGACAGCGACATCACCGTTGACGGATGGCCCTCCGCGCACGCGAGGTTCACGAGACGGCCCTCGCCGCACAGGAACAGAGAGCGACCGTTCATGCTGTACTCGTGAAACAGGGGCCGCACTTCCTCCTTGTTCTCGGCCATCGCCTCGAGCCCGTCCACGTCGATTTCCAGGTCGAAGTGTCCGGCATTGGCCACCACCGCGCCGTCTTTCATGGCCTGCATATGTTCCGCGCTGATCACGTGCTTGTTGCCGGTCACCGTTACGAACAGGTCTCCGATTCCCGCCGCGTGCGCCATCGGCATCACCCGGAACCCGTCCATCCGCGCCTGCAGCGCGCGAAACGGGTCCACTTCCGTGACAATGACCTCCGCTCCCAGCCCCCGCGCCCGTGACGCCACACCCTTCCCGCAACTGCCATATCCGACAACAACAACCGCCTTCCCGCTGATCAGCAGGTTGGACGCCCGCACGACGCCGTCCAGCGCCGACTGCCCCGTGCCGTAGAAATTGTCCATCAGGTGCTTGGTGTCGCAGTCGTTAACGGCAATGATGGGATATTTCAGCGCGTTGTCCTTTTCCATCGCACGCAGGCGGATGATGCCGGTTGTGGTCTCCTCGCAGCCGCATACGATATCCGGGATCAGTTCGGCGTAGTTCGTGTGCACCTCGTTGACCAGGTCGCAGCCGTCGTCGATGGTCACGTGGGGCCGGGTCTCGATGACCGCGCGAAGATACCTGTAGTAATCCTCCCGGGTTTCGCCCTTGTATGCGTAGACCGCCACGTCCTCGGCCGCGAGCGCCGCCGCCACGTCGTCCTGCGTGGAAAGGGGGTTGCAGCCGGTTATCGATACGGTCGCGCCGCCCGCCCGCAGTGTCCTCACAAGCACCGCGGTCTCTTTGGTAACGTGGAGCGCCATGCCGATCCGGTACCCCTCGAGCGGCCTTTCACGCCTGAAGCGTTCCTGAATCTTCAACAGGGCGCCCATCTGTTTCTCGGCCCATTCGATATTTCTGAATCCCTGCTCCGCAAGACCGATGTCCTTCACCTCGTAACCCACTTCAGTCTCCTCTCCATCCGCATCAGGGTGTGCCTTTGCCGGTGGAAAACCCAATTCAACAGACGGCCGGCAGATGCTCCGCTATGCGAGCTTTCCCGCGGCCGCCTTGAGGGCTTCCGCCTTGTCCGTTCGTTCCCAGGTAAACCCGTCCTCCGCCCGCCCGAAATGACCGTAGGCAGCGGTGCGCTCGTACACCGGGCGAAGCAGATTCAGCGTCCGGATGATGCCGGACGGCCTCAGCTCGAAATGCGAGCGGACCAGGTCCGCAACATCCGCATCGCCGAGCGTGCCCGTACCGAACGTATCCACCAGGATGGATACCGGCTCGGCCACGCCGATGGCATAGGCCAGCTGCACCTCGCACCGGCTTGCAAGCCCGGCTTTCACCAGGTTCTTCGCGACGTACCGCGCGGCATAGTGCGCGCTCCGGTCGACCTTGCTGGGGTCCTTTCCGGAAAACGCCCCACCCCCGTGCCGCCCCACACCGCCGTACGTATCCACGATGATCTTGCGTCCGGTCAGCCCAGTGTCGCCGTGCGGGCCGCCGACCACGAATCGCCCCGTCGGATTGATGTGATAGACCGTGTCCTCATCCAGATAACGCTCCGGGATTACCTTCTGTATGACATGCTGTTTCATATCGCTGTAGATGCGGTCATGTTCCGCCTCAGGGTTGTGCTGGGTGGAAATCACGACCGTATGTACGCGCACCGGCCTGTCGTCCTCGTATTCCACGGTCACCTGCGACTTGCTGTCGGGCCGCAGATAGGGAAGCGCGCCGCTGCGCCGCAGATCCGCAAGGGCCATCACCAGCTTGTGTGACAGCATGATGGGCATCGGCATCAACTCCGGGGTCTCGAGGCAGGCATAACCGAACATCATGCCCTGGTCTCCCGCGCCCTGCTCTTCATGCAGACCTTCACCCTCTGTTACGCCCTGCGAGATGTCGGGCGATTGCGTGTCGATTGCGAGCAGCACGCCGCAGGACCGGTAGTCGAATCCGTACGCCGAATCCGTATACCCGATGCGCCGAATGACGCTTCGCACGAGTTCCTGTATATTCACCCGGGCCTGCGTGGTTACCTCGCCCGATACGATCACCTGGCCCGTGGTCACCATGGTCTCGCACGCCACGCGCGACCGCGGGTCCTTTTCAAGCATCGCATCCAGGACAGCATCGGAAATCTGATCGCAAATCTTGTCGGGGTGCCCTTCCGACACCGACTCCGAGGTAAAAAGGCGCCGCATGAATTCCTCTTTTCCAATCGTGCTGGTTAGAACGCTACAATGGGACTTCAACGCAAAAACCGTATATGTCTCATCACGCTGCTCTCGTCTGGTTCGCGGTTGGAACCTGCCTCCACATCAAGGGGAAGTGATTGGCCCATCTCACGGGCGCGCGAATTCCCTGGGCCACCGTTTGGCTGCGCCGGTTCACCTTTCGATTCCGGCCGGCTCCCCGACCGGTTCATCCAACGCCCTGCGCGGCGCCTGCATCCGGTTCAGAG
>CAZKDZ010000032.1:0-48465 GCA_964551635.1 uncultured bacterium
ATATACCCCAGCACGACGTTGGCGTCGGTTACGGTGGGCTCCTTTCCGCCGCGGCCGTAACAGGCGGGACCCGGTACGGCGCCCGCGCTTCCGGGTCCGACCCGCAGTCCGCCCGCCCCATCCAGACAGGCTACGCTGCCGCCCCCGGATCCCACTTCGGCGATATCGATGCTGGGCGCACGAATCAACTCGCCGCCCCCGCCCACCAGCCTGTTTCCCGCCGACACGGATGCGCCGACCTCGTATTCCGGACTGTAGGAGATCTCGCCGTTCTCGACGATGGAAGCCTTGGCCGTGGTGCCTCCCATATCGAACGTGATGAAATCGTCGATACCCAGATATTCTCCCGCGGAACGGGCCGCGAAAACCCCCGCCGCGGGTCCGGACTCGAGAACGTACACGGGTCGCCTTGCCGCGTCGGCCTCCGGGGTCAGGCCGCCCGCGGACTGCATGATCAGCACGGGCGCCCGAATGCCCTGTTCCGTCAGGCCATCCCGCATCGCGTTGAGATAACGCTGCATGACGGGACGCACGTACGCGTTCAGCACGGTCGTTGCCGTGCGCTCGTACTCCCGGCGTTCAGGCAGGATCTCCGTTGAGAGGGATACCGGCAGGTCGGGAAACGCGTCCTGGAGAAATTCGCCGATCGCGTGTTCGTGCTGCGGATATGCGTAGGAGTGAAGCGTACATACCGCGATGGACTCCACCTGTTCCCGTTCAATTGCGGCCTTCGCCGTTTCGAGGTCGGCCATGTCCAGAGGCGCCAGGACTTCACCGTCGGCAGCAATGCGTTCGGTCACCTCCAGCCTCAGATACCGCTCCACGATGGGTTCCGGCTTGTCGAAGAACAGATCGTACATCTGCGGGGCCCTGACGCGACGCAATTCGAGTACGTCCCGAAATCCGCGCGTGGTGATCAGCGCGGTCCTGGCGCCTCTGCGTTCGAGGACGGCGTTGGTCGCGACGGTGGTCCCGTGCGAGACATCTGCTATCGACTCGCCGGAACTTCCGGTCTCCACCATCAGGCGCGCGATGGCGTCAAGAACGGCCCGCTCGAAATCCGGTGGAGTAGAGGGAATCTTGTGCGTCCACAGATTCCCCCCGCTGTCCATAAGGATCACATCCGTAAACGTCCCGCCCACGTCGGCGCCGACTCGAAGGGCCGTCTCATTCATTCGGGAATCACCGGCAAAAGCAGATGCGACGGATATTTAACGGTGTGATGGATCGTCTGACGCGCCACCCTCATCTCCTCGTCCAGACCCGGGACATTGCCTGTATTCAGATTCCGGTCGAAACGCGGGAAATTGCTGCTGGAGACCTCCAGTCTGATCCGATGGCCGGCTTTGAATACATTGCTGGTCTCCCAGAGTACGATCCGGTATTTCACGACCGCGCCAGGCGAGATCAGACGGGGCTCGCGAAAGGACTCCCGGAATCGCGCACGTACGATGCCCTCCGTAATGTGGATCGCCCTACCGTCGGGATATACATCGACAAGCGTGGCCGTAAAGTCCGTATCCAGTGCATCGGATGCGGCAAACAGCCTGAGTTCCACCGGGCCGGTTACCTCCACGTCCGCAGCCAGCGTTTCCGTGTCATACACGAGCACGTCGTCACGGCATTCCACGCCCCGCCTGTCCCGGGGACCGGTGTTGGCGGATGACAGACTCTGCCCGCCCACCGTCGGAACCGGATCCGCGGGATCGTAGTCGAATCGGTCCGCAAGCTCGTCTTCCGGTGCCTCGCGGCTGAGTATTCCGTCGCCGGACGCTGAATTGGCGTGACCCGCGCTGTGGAGATAGTACGCCGTGTACCTCGTCCGCGCCAGCGGCCACTCGTTTTCCCATCGCCACGCGTTCCTGCCCATCACGAAAATCCTGATGGGCGGATCCTCGTCGATCCGGGTATCGATCCCGCGCAACCGCATGTCGTACCAGCGCAGGTGTTCACCGGGAATATCCACGGCCGCGTTCGGTCCGAAGTCGACGTCTCCGAACGGCTCGGCGCTCCCGATCTGCGAGTGCGTCCAGGGCCCGACCATCAGACGGGTCAATCGCCGGGCACGGGCGTCTCCGGCTTCCGTGCGCCAGCCGCGAAAGCACTTGAAACCTTCGTGGACCAGATTATCGTACCATCCCGACACGAAATAGGCCGGCGTATTCACTTCCCTGTAGCGGCCCTTCATGCTGTAAGACGACCAGAACGCGTCGAATTCGTTGTGCCGCACCATCTCCCTGAAGAACGGCCGGTCCGCGATCCCCTCCATCGCCGAGATCAGCGGCAGCCGGCGGTAGATCCGGTCCCAGTCCAGCAGATCCCGCGGCGCGTTCTGGTTGGTCCGCCCGCCGAGCCAGATCCAGTTCATCGCATTCTGCAGCTGGAGCACGCCGTTATAACGCAGGTGCCCGTAGTTGTCCTCCTGGTTCGCAATGGGCATCAGCCCCTTCACGAAGGGACTCCGGAACGGGGCCGGCAGAATCTGGGTGAAACCCGGATAGGAGATCCCGAACATCCCGATATTCCCGTCGCACCACGCCTGCGCCCCGATCCACTGCTGCGTGTCGTATCCATCCTGCGCCTCGTCCACGTATGCCCGCCACTCGCCCTCGGACTCATAGCGCCCGCGGCTGTCTACCATCACAGCCGCGTATCCCGACGCGGCGAAACGCACGGCCCATTCCACGTACCTGGGGTGCTGCGTGCTGTATGGCGACCGGATCAGCAGTACGGGAAACCGCTCGCCGTTCGGCGGGAGGTATGCCGCGCCGTAGAGGTTCACCCGGTCTCTCATCGGGATTCTCAGATCCAGTTGAATTCGAACACCCGCATCCGGCATTGGAAGCCCCGTGTTGAAGATTTCAGTTGCGATGCGGCGGCAACTCCCTGCCGACCCGCGTCACGTCGCCAATCTGTCCAGTACGTTGCGCGTGATCCTGGCCACCGCGCTTTCATCGCGGTACAGCCCGTGGGCCCATTCGATCGTGGCGGCGTTGAAGACCGTGCCTTCGAATTCGGTCTCGTTGACGGCCACGGTTCCGTAGCACGGGGCGACGCCCTCCTTCCCGCCTTCCTTGACCAGCCGGTGGCCGTCGGGCGTCATACAATCCGCGATGGCCACGATTTTGTACTCGGGAGACACGCCGTCCACGCCGGTATACCGCGGCCGGCCATTTTCGAACGTCAGGTCCGCCGCGTCGGCCTCCACGCCGACGATCGAGTCCTCGCGCCCGAATTCGTCCCCCTCTGCAAGTCCCGTACCCTCGAACACCCAGTGGTCCGGATCGCACACGCGGTAGTAACCCCAGTCCTCGGTTGTGGGTGCAAGGAACACATTCGGATCGGGTGTCTTCGTATGAATGAACGACGTGTAGAACAGGCCGATCGTTCGCTGGCGCAGGTCGTCTATGAAACACAGAAACGACGTCTCCGGCCGCTCGGGGGTCGGATGATCGTGATAGTAGGGCTTCGCGCAATAGATCCGCCTCCCCCGGTCTCTCAACTCGATCTCCTGGCAGAAACAGTTCCCCCCGAACAGAATCAGATTGCCGCCGTCGTTAACGAACCGCTGGAGCTGCTCGCACTCATTCCGGCTGTTGTACTCATCGTGAGCGAAGCGTACGTTCGCCCGGTAGGCGTTCAGAATATCGGGTTCCGCGTCGTGGTCGCCGTTTACACAATAGTCGGCGCGGTAGCCCTCCGCATCCAGCCACGACGAGAAGAACTGGTCCCAGATATAGAAGTTGCCCAGACACTCCATCTGGAGAGGACGTTCGAAACTCAGCAGCTTGGCGTGTTGCCGATCGGTGGAAATGTAGTCGTAGAAGCACTTTCCTCCCACGTTGTTGTAGGCCTGATAGGTGTTTGTCGCAACCGTCAGCAGCATCGGCGATTGCGGCGTCCTGGGCCGCACGACGAAAAAAATCTCCCGCAGACCCTGTCCGGTGGGGAAGGTTGCAATATAGATTCCGCTTTTCCAACTATCCGGCACGACCAGGGACGCCGCCGGCGCCCACCCGTACCCATCCTGATAGCCCAGTTCAGGGACTTCCTGAAGCGTACCGCGCAGTCCCTCGATCGTCTTGACGAGTTCCCGTCTGGCGCCTTCGCGGAAGATGAAGATTTCATAATAGGACCGGGAGTTCGAAATGTGAAACGTGATCTCCTCACCCGGCTTCACGCTCTGCTGGTCGGCGTAGCCGCCCTCCTTCAACTTCCAGTTGATCGCAGCGTCCCACTCATGATGGGCCCAGATATGTTCTCTTTTCATCTCCGCAGGCCGCCTTTCTGTTCGTGATCGAAGTGCAGAATATCCGCGGCGCCGGTCCCGGGATGTTCTTGACACCGGTGTTCATTCCTTGCCATATTGCTTTTCGACATGGCGCTGGAAACCAACGCACCGAAAGGTCCCGTATGAAGACCATCAGGCTGGACGTCCGTTACTATCACCTCACCCGGAGAGCGAATGTCACAGAGGGTGAGTTCCATCTCCGGACCCTGCGGCGCGACTATCCGGCGAACCGGGTCGCGCTGGTGCTCGTGGATGTGTGGAGCGATCACTACGTGAGCACGCACCTGCAACGCGGCAGGGATATCACCCTCCAGCGAATCATACCGGTTGCCGAGGCCTTCCGGTCGATGGGCGCCGCCGTGATCCACGCGCCGAGCCCCGACTGCGCCAAACGTTATGAGGCATGGACCCGTTTCGCGGGAAACGAGGAGGTCTTCGGGCGTTCGGCGCCAGCCCCCGACGACTGGCCGCCCGCGGAATTCCGGTCCAGAACAGGCGACTATGAAGCGTGGGCGCAGCCGAAAGACCCTCACGATCAGGTCTTCGAGGACATCATCAGGAACCGCCGCATCATACCCGAAGCCGAACCCCGCGACGGCGACGACGTCGTGGTTACGGGCGCACAGCTGCACCGGCTCCTGAAACACAGGGGCATCCTTCACCTGTTCTACGCCGGCTTCGCCGCCAATATGTGCGTACCCTTCAGGGACTACGGGATGAGGGCGATGAAGGACCGCGGCTACGACATCATCCTCGTCAGGGACTGCACCACAGCAATTGAAGTCGCGGACACGTCCGAAACCCTGGACCTTTCCCGCGCGGCCGTGATCGACACGGAAGTCAATATCGGATACACCGCGTCCCACGACGACGTGGTCGCCGCATGCCGGCAGGCATTGAAGACGTAAACATCCGGCGGGAGCGGGATGCCGGACAACCCGGTTTTCAGGTGAATCACGACGTCCCTGGAACGAAGCTGGCGGCCTTTCGAATCACTTCCACGCCGGATCCGGGTCTGTGCGCATTCTCGCTCAGGTGCCGGCGCCAGGCGCGGGCCCCCGGCATGCCCTGAAAGAGCCCCTGGATGTGCCGCGTCATGCCGGCAAGCGGCATCCCCAGCCGCAGCTGATCCTCGACGTATTCGCAGAAGCGGTCCAGAATCTCCCCTCGGCCGGCGACCGCGCGCGTATCGCCGTAGAACGTCTGGTCCATCGACGCCAGGAAGTAGGGATTCTGATAGGCCTCGCGTCCGATCATAACCCCATCCACGTTCTCAAGGTGCCGATGCACCTGCTCCCGGCTTGTGACGCCTCCGTTCAGGATGACCGTCAGATCCGGGAAGTCCTGTTTCAACCGGTAAACCACGTCGTAACGCAGAGGCGGTATCTCACGGTTCTCCTTCGGACTCAACCCCTGAAGGCAGGCTTTTCTGGCGTGAATGACGAATACCCGGCATCCGCCATCGGAAACGGTTTGTATAAAATCGACCAGGTTCGCGTATGAATCCCGGTCATCAATCCCGATCCTCGTCTTCACGGTGACGGGAATTTCAACCGCCTTGCGCATCGCCTCAACGCAGCGGGCGACCAGGTCCGGCTCCGCCATGAGGCATGCGCCGAACCGGCCGGCCTGCACCCGGTCGCTGGGGCAACCCACGTTCAGATTGATTTCATCGTACCGGTAATCCACGCCGATCTGCGCGCAACGCGCCAGCGCCTCCGGATCGCTGCCGCCCAGTTGAAGCGCCACCGGATGCTCCCGGCGATGGGTTCTCAGAAGCTGCTCGCGCCGCCCGCGGAGGACGGCGTCCACGGCGATCATCTCGGTATACAGCAGGATGTGCCTCGAAAACAACCTCAGGAAATACCGTTCGTGCCTGTCCGTCCAGTCCATCATCGGCGCAACCGACAGGCGTCTGTCGAGCGTCTCTTCCACTGGTGTCAGACTCCAATCCGGACAAGGGACCGCGCAGCCCGTTGCGCCGCAGCCGACGTCGAATCGCCGCCTTGAACATGGAGACACCGACAATGCGCGTTGAACGCCTTTCGAACAATCCCATGATCCGCCCGCACATGGACGCCCGCATGGGCGCCAACATCAACGGACCGTCGCTCGTCCGGACGCCCGACTGGCTGCCCAACCCCCTCGGAAAGTACTATCTCTATTTCGGTCACCATCAGGGCAAGTACATCCGTCTGGCGTATGCGGACCGTCTCTCAGGACCCTGGACCACCTACGAACCCGGCGTGCTGCACCTGAACGACGCGTACACGACCGGCCATCTTGCCTCGCCGGACGTCCACGTGGACCACGGGAATCGTGAAATCAGGATGTATTATCACGGTCCTGTGCCGGGAAGGGGCCAACAGTCCAAAGTCGCCCTGTCGTCAGACGGGATTCACTTTACCGCACGGTCTGAAAACCTGGGCAACTCCTACTTCAGGGTTTTCAGGTGGCATGGCGCGACGTACGCCCTGGGGATGCCCGGGATCTTCTATCGATCGATGGACGGCCTCACGGAATTCCGGCAGGGGCCCGTGCTGTTCTCCGAGGACCAGCGCCACACCGCGCCGAAACTGGACGGGGACACGCTCTCGGTCTTCTACTCCAACGCCCACGACTGCCCCGAACGCATTCTGCTTTCCAGAGTCGAATTGACGCCGGACTGGATGAACTGGCGGGCGTCTGAGGCGGCGGTTATACTCGAGCCGGAAACCGACTACGAAGGGGCGGACCTTCCCCTGCAACCGTCCCGCCGCGGATGGTCGCCGGAGCGGGTCCGGCAGCTTCGCGATCCGGGAATCTATCGGGAGGGCGACGATACGTACCTCCTCTACTCCGTCGCGGGTGAATCCGGAATCGCCATCGCAAAGATAACGGACTGAAGGCTGGCGTGCCACGATAAATGACAGCGGCGGGATTTCACGCCTTGTTCGCGCGGAACCCCGCCGCTGTAGAATAGAGATCGGGCATCGGGACCGGTTCCGTTACCCGGCCACCGGCAGTCCCAGCTCTTCCGCATTCACGATACTCGGACACGCGTCCGGGGCGTCGTCGCCCAGGAACGGCAGGATATCGTCCTGATCCGCCCACGCCGGAAGGCCTCTCAGAACGCCGGCCACGTTGCCGGCGGCGAGCGTTGCCATACCTTCACGCGTCCAGCCTGTTGCCGACGCGATGTGCGGAACGATAACCACGTTGTTCAGTTCATTCAATCCCGGCTTCATTTCGGGCTCGTCTTCGAATACATCGAGCCCGACGCGGAAGTCCGGGTTCCTTCCGCAATGAGCCACCAGTGCGTTTTCGTCGATCACCGGGCCGCGGCTGGCATTCACGAGAATCGCGTCAGGCTTCATCATGTTGAGGCGTTCCTCGTTCATCAGGTGGTGGGTCGTCGGATCCAGAAGCGGATGCAGGCTGACCACGTCGGCCTCGCGCAGGACGTCTTCCACGGAGTCCGCCCGGGTAACGCTCACAGGCTCTTCACCGTGTCCCTCCAGGAACGCGGCGTAATCCCGAATGTAATCCTCCAGTCTTTCATTGGGGTAAGGATCGTAGTACACAAAGTTCATTTTGAACCCTTCGACCATCATCCGCGCGTACGTCGCCCCGATTCGCCCGGCGCCAACCACGCCGACGGTCTTACGGTTCAGCAACTGCCCGAGGAACAGGGTAGGCAGCCAACCTTCATACCTCCCGCCCCGCATGTATTCATCGGCCTCCACCACGCGGCGCGCGGCGGAAAACGTTAGCGCAATCGCCATCTCAGCGGTGGTCTCCGTCAAGACACCGGGCGTGTTTCCCACGGGGATACCATTCCGGGTGGCCGCATCCACGTCCACATTGTTGAAACCGACCGCATAGTTGCTATATGCTTTGCCGCCCGCCGCTTTCAGCGCCGAAAAGAGCGGTTCGCCCCACTCTTCCGTGAGCTGCCCGATCACGCCGTCGCACCGGTCACCGATCGCAGCCCTGATTTCATCCACCTGCAGGATCCGGGTGGAGGTGTTGTATTCAACGCGGCAGCCGGCCTGTTCCAGAATATTCAGCCAGCGGTCGCCAGGAAGCTCCTTCGTAACCACCACGCGCAGATTCCCCGAAGCATTGAACGTCGTCCACTCGTTAGCAGCCAAAACACGCCCTCCTTAAAGGTTGAATACGGGACCCCGTGTTACCCGCCCGCGGGGCGCCGGCCGGACCCGTCTCGGAAACCCCGTTTGATTGTCCGCAGAATAACTGCTTGCGACCCGACCATTTCCGGAATCCAGAGGCATTGTCCGGCCCCGGAATGAATCAACAAACCCTGTAGTCCGGTACCTCAACCGGCACGCTGCCCTGTTGGGCGGACAGATGCGCGCACAGGCCGGGTACCGAGAAGTCCAGAGAGCGGAACACGTCTATCGGTACGGGACCTCTGCCGGTAACTGCCCGCACAAAACGGTCCACCATGTAGAATTCCGACGTGCCGTGTCCGCCCGCCAGCGCCTCGTCGGGCGCATCGGGATCCGAGTCTTCCGCCGGAAACGCCACCATCGGTCCTTCGCCCGACCGGAAGATCTTGGCGTCTTCCCAGGGCGCCCTTCTGTTTTCCAGAGTCCCCCCGGTACCGTAGAAGATCTGCCAGTGCATCCCGGGTTCCCGGGTGACGGTAAACCCGCACAGGATCTTGACGACGCTTCCCTTCTCCGTCCGGAACAAACCCACCTGCATGTCGATCGAACCGATATCGGGCGCCGTATGCGTGCCGGTGGACATGCCCACCGCGGTAACGCAGCGGTCATCCAGGATATCCAGCACCGGTCCCAGGCTGTGGGTGCAATAGTAGATCGGCGGCATGGATGCCCGCCACGTCAACTCCCCGCCCGGACCCCGCATCAGTTTCCTGCAATCGTGTATATACTCCGCTTCAGCATAGAAGACGCGGCCAATCGCGCCCGACAGGATTCTCGATTTCCAGTCCTGAACATAATGGTAGAAGTTCATGTTCTCTGCCATCATGTAGAACCTTCCGGTGCGCCGAACGGCCCCGGCAAGGGCCTCACATTCCTCCAGCGTCCAGGCGGCCGGAACCTCGCTCAGCACATGCGCACCGGCTTCCATTGCCAGAATGGACTGCGACGCATGAAGGGGCGCAGGCGTTGCCACGACGACCACGTCCAGGTCCGCCGACAGAAACGCGTCGAAATCCGCATACGCGCGTTCGACGCCAAAAGCCTCGGCCGCCTGTTCCCGCACGTCCGTTACCGGGTCGCAGATGGCCGCAAGGCGAGTTTCCGGATGGTTCTGGAACGTTTTGGCAAGGCCTCGTCCACGCCTCAATCCGGCGACTCCGACCTTTAACATATCTCCTTCCCGATATCCGGTCCCGAAATTACCCTGAGATACGGCTGCCTCGTATGATCCATCTTCCGATTCAGACCCGTTCGGCAACGGGCTCGATCGAGAGATAGGGATCGGCAGACCGGGGACGTCCGTTGCCGTCCATCATCGCCGCCGCCGCCTGATACGCGGCCTCGATCCTGGGTCGAATCACTTCGCGATATCCACGCACTTCGTCCGGCAACCGGAACACCCGCACGTAGTCCCCGTACCTCTCTTCGTGATCGAACTCGAACCGATCGACGAACTCGATATACCAATCGCGGTAAGCCTTCTCCTCCCGATGCCACGACGGCATCAGCTTGCGCAGAATTTTCAACCGTTTCATCAGCTTCAGCATCCAGTCCCTGGTGGTCAGCTTGAGATACAGGTTGAACCCCAGTATATTGAAATTGCCCCGGTTGAAGTGGCGGTACGATATCCGGTCTCCCCGCTCCGCGCACACGTTGTATCGCTCGCAATCGCGCCGGTATTTCTCTTCGCTTGTCAGCAGATGGGCGACGTATACTTCGTCCTTGTACGCCATCACACGCGGCAGGAATCGAATCACCGCACGCGTCGCTTCGTACTCCTCCTCCGGCCGGTCCTTTTCGTACACCTTGCGCACCCGCCGCACGTAGGTCCTTGCGTACTCCGCGCCGTCCCACTGCATCAGATCGTACACACCCAGGGCAAACTGCAGACGATCCTCTTCGGCAAGGTCCGGCAGCGCCGCGTCGGCCGTCAGTTCGAGGTACGCGGACATTGCTTTCCTGCCCTTTCCGCGTTCCAGAATGCCGGCCTTGTCTTCGATCAGTTCGCTGCAGGAAAGCAATGGTTTCTCCTGTTCGACGACTTCCGGTTCGATGGCGATTTTGCGACCGAGATCGAAGGCTTTCAAATTTGGATCGAGGTCGCTGCGTTTGATGTTGCGCCGCATCGACCACTCTATGTTTTCCAGATCCAGCGGCAGCACGCCTCGCTGGTAGGCGACCCCGAGAAGGATGCTGTTCGCGTAGATCTTGTTACCCAGGAAACGCTCCGAGATCTCCCCCAGGTCCATCCCGAAATACCCCTCGGGCTTCGTGTGGCGTTTGAGCACCGCCTCCATTTCCGCGGTATCGAATTCGTCCTGGCCGGTAAGCGTCAGTACCGTGTGCCGTTTCCCCGTCTCCACCACCGCGGATGTATGTCTCGGGCTGGCGACGCGCCCGTTACCCATCGACTCGAGACCGCGCACCGCCTCCAGGATATCCAGGCCGAGAAGCAGATCGGCGTGGCCATAGGGGGTGATCTGGGAAATGACGCGGTCACCCTTCGTGAAACTCACGTGGGAATACACGGCCCCGTTTCGGATGGCCAGACCCTTTTTGTTCGTGAATCGCACGGCATAGCCCTGTCTTGCGCCGGCTACGGAGAGAATCGCGGCGATGGTATTGATGCCCATGCCGCCCACCCCCGCAATGTACGCGTACCAGGTGGCGTCGAAGGATTTCACTTCGGGCGCCGGCAAGTCCGACAGGTCGATGGCTTCCGTCTGTCTCTGCGCCGGCCGGGAGCGTTTAACGATAACCTCCTCGAACGAAGGACAGGTGCCATCGCCATTTGAAACGGTCACCCTGGTACAGGCGCCGTCCGCCACGCACAGGGAAAGATCGGTGGCGATCTTGGGTCCGTGCAACGTCTCCTCCACCGTCAATCCGCTGCAACCGGTTGCCCGTGTGCATTCCAGGCAATATTCGCAGACCTCCGGCGTAATGTTGATGTGGCGTTCCTCCGGCAGGTATCCTCTATCCTGAACGATCCCGTTCTGCATCGCCCGCTGCCTGCGGTGAAACGTAATCCCGCATTCCTTATCCGCGATGACGATCTTGACGCCGTCCCTCAACAGCGCACGTTCCAGTGTCTGCCGGTAAGGCGCGCGTTCCGCCGGATTCATCCTTGCAATAAAGACGCTTTCGCCGTCCCCGGCCATGCCTCGCACAACCTGTTCGATATCCTGTGCGAACGTTGGCTTGCCCAGAATATCCACGTCAACGCCGGGCGTGGGCTGGTGGCCGGTCATTGCCGTTGTCTTGTTGTCCAGAATGACGTAGGTAATGTCCTGGCCGTGCTTTATCGAATCGGAAATCGCCGCCATTCCGCTGTGAAAAAAGGTCGAGTCTCCCATAAAGACAAGCTGCTTGTTGTCAATATAGGGATCGATCCCCGCCCCCGTGCCTCCGCCGAGCCCCATCCCGGACAGATTGTGCATCAGCCGGTCGAAGGGCTTGTATTTCAACAGGGAATAGCAGCCGATATCTCCGTGAAACACCAGGTCAGCCGGATCACGCTGATGGTGCTTCTCCATATAATCCGCATTGCCGAAATCGTCGATGACCCGGTTCAGCACGCTCGCGGAATCCCGGTGCGGACAACCGGGACAGAATGAAGGGGTGCGTACGGCCGCCTGCACCCGGTTACGGGCCGTTTCGTCGACGAGATCGACTTCCCTCACAATCCGCTCGCGGTCTATGGGTACCGCGGGATCGTCCAGGTCCAGCAGGACGGGCGCGAGCGCTTTGAGCAGGATGGACGGGTTCATTCCCTTGCTGTCCGGAAATCCCGGTTGACCGTTTGGAAAACGCTTGCCCCAGACACGGAACGGGCCGATCTCACCATCCTGATGCAATTCCTGCAGCGCGGCCGTAACCTGCCCCTCCAGAAACCCGCGTTTCTCTTCCACGACGTATAATTCGTCGACAAAACCCACGAATGCCTTCAGGATTACCGGATCTACCGGATACGTCAGACCGTATTTCAGTATGGGAATGCTGCCTTCCAGCCCCAGCATATTCATCACGTGCTCCAGGTAGCAATACGCGAGGCTGGAACTGATGAAACCGATGCGTCTCTTCCCCGATTCAGGCGGATACAGAATGCGGTTCAGTTTGTATTCGCGGGCGTATTCCAGTAATTCCGGCATCCGTCTGTGCAGTACATCCTCCTCCTTGATGGCGGTGCTTGGGGGGATGATCACCCTGTCGTCGAGCGGAATCGAATCGCTGTCTATGGTTACGGGCGTGTGTGGCGTCAGGTGAGGAAAACGATTGGGCGCTACCGTAACGGTGCCCCCACCGTCCGCCTGGTTGGAGGTAATGAGATAGGCCACATAGAGGCGTGTCTTTTCCGAAAGATCGAACGCGACGCCGATCCAGTCCTTGACTTCCTGGAACGTGCTCGGCTCCAGAATGGGCATATAAAGGTGTTTCGCGATAAACCGGGAATCGGCGGGAACCTGGGTGCCTTCCGACCACGTATCGTCACCGAACACGGCCACCGCCGCGCCGCCCGGCGCCGTTCCCGCCATATTGCCGAGGGCAAGCCCGTCGGATGCCACGTGGGCGCCTACGCTCTTCATCACCGCCATCGCGCGCACAGGCGTCATCTGGGAACCGTTTAACCGCGCGGCGCTGAGTGCTTCGTTGTTGGCAATCTGCACCACCACGCCTTTTTCCACGAGCAGTTCCCGGATGCGCTCAGCGGCATCGAAGACCTCTGCGACCGGAGAACCGGGGTAGCCGGTAAGCATACCCATGCGGTGCTCCAGGCCGCCCTTGACGATGAGCTCATTGCCGGTAAAGATCCCGACGCCTTCTTCCAGGAGAAATCTTGGATCCACTGCGACTCCCTTGGATGGCTCCGCGCCCGGTGCCGCGAACCCTGGACCTCGCGAAACCCGAGGTCCCCGGCTGCTGACCGGACGCTACTCCATCAGCCGCCAATTCGGGTTGTACGTTTCCGCCGGATGCGTTGAGTGTACGAGTTCGAAAACACCCGCGCCGCGCCGATCCACGAAGATGAATCTGACCCCGCGCTGCTCTTCGTAAGTCCAGACTTCAAACGGTTTTTCGTTGGACGCCGCAAGGTTGTATTGAATGTCGCTCGGCTCGCCAAACTTGATATAGATTCGACCCTTGTCCGTATCCGACCCCCGCTTGCCCCGGCCCGCCGCGTAGTTGTTCTCCGCGAAGCGCATTCGATGGATATGCTGGATAAGTCGCTCGTTTTCATCGGTCGCAGGGGTTGGGTCCAGTTCCTTCCAGAAGACCTTCAGGAACGCCATCTGGTCCATACGGTTTTTCAGATTCCGGTATTCCTTCCATTGAGAGCCTTTAGCGATATATCGAATTTCTCTGTAGTATCGAATATTGTCCCGTTCCTCCTGTGACAACTCTACGACTTCCCGCTGCCTGGCCAGGGAGATCATCCGTCTCGATCTGTGGACGGCGCGATTGCTCCGGTCCAGCGCCTCGACTTGAAAAAAGTACCGGCCGGGCGGCAGTTCGCCGGTACTGAAGATTTCCGTCTTTACGGCGCTGGTGCCGGGCTTCATCAACCGCCGGTCGGCAAACTTCGCCACGACTGCGCCGGCAGTATCCAGCACGCTGTAACCCAGCAGAAACGTATTGTCCGCACCCTCGACCGGGGCCGAGAGGTGATAGATCTCAAAATAGACTTCGATGTCCCCGCCGGCAGGATAGGTCCGCGTCACGTTGGGAGTCACCTGCCAGCCGTATCTCGAAAACCTGCCTTCCGAGTCCGTTCTGGACAGCCCGGATGCGAACAGGAGATCGCTGGATTTCAATCTTTGCTCCTCGAAGTCCCGGACCCGCAGGTCCCCCTCAGCAACGGCCCTTTTTTTCTCTTTGAGGTCACGAATTGAAAGGGTCATTCGATACCTGCCCGGTTTCAGATCGAATCCGATCATATCGCGAAAGGGCAGTCCCGAGCCCTCGACGTCGTCGGCGTTTTCGACCCAGACCTTGCGTTTCCAGGTTTCTTCGTTGACGACGACACCCGCGGAATCCGTCAGCGAGACGGACAATTCCATCTCCGCTTCATATCGTTTTCTCTTTCTCCTGAATTTCAACTGACTCGCGTCCAGCAGAACGTAAATCTCCTGCCGAGTGAATCCCACTGACGCCTGGAATCCCGCGGTGTCGGTGAAGAACGCCAGGTCTCCTTCGCCTATAAGCGGAAGATCCAGGCGCTCCGCCTCGGCGCAGTGTCCTTTCGCGCCCAAGAACAAAACGCCCGTAAACAGAATGGCGCACATCCAAAGCCGGTCTCTGTTTCTCATTTGCCGATTCTCCGAGATTTTACGTGGTTATTCGCCGCGCGGAGGCAGCCTCGGGCGGAAGGCTTCGCACCCCTGGCCGAAACAGGCAATGTATTGAACTCCAATATTCAAGTCAACTCCAAAGCGCCCGGCAACACCTCAGCCCTTTGCGCGGGGAGACACGTAGATCTCCTGACCCCGGACACGCACGGGGTACTTCCTGATTCTGAAATGAGGCGCCTCGGTACAGATGCCGGATGCAAGGTCGAACGTCAGGTTGTGCCAGAAACAGGTCACGGCCCCGCCCCGGATCCCGTCTGTCCCGATCGGTCGCTGGTTGTGCGGGCAGGTATTGTCAATCGCCTCGATTCTGCCGCCGACGTTGAAGAGCCCGACTTCACGGCCCATCATCGTGACGAGCTTCCCTGTACCCGGCCGGACTTCATGCATCGATGCCACCCGTATAAAGCCGGGGATCTGTCCCGCACCCTCGGGCGCGGTCTGCACGGTCCGGCGCCGGCTTTTCGGACGCCATCGATTCAAGCTGAACACGGCATCATCCTGCAACTGCATGGTTTGCGGCGTGATAGGAGCTCCGCACAAGCGGACCTGATTCCACGTGGCGGAATCCTCGCATCTCCGCAAAGTGCCGGATCTTCTCGAATTCGTCCGGATGGTAGAATCTGGCAACGGAAACATGCGCCGGCGAAGGCTGCAGATATTGACCCACGGTGAGAATATCCGTTCCCTGTTCGGCGATGTCGTCTATGGTCCGGTACACTTCCTTCACGGTTTCTCCCGCGCCGACCATGATGCCGGATTTCGTTGGAATGCCCGGACTGATGATTCCGGCTCGCCGGAGCAATTCGAGGGATTGGGCGTAATTGGCCTGGGGGCGCATCAGACGATAGAGCCGGGGCGGCGTCTCCACGTTGTGGTTAAGAATATCGGGGCCGGCCGACATCACCTGATCCAGCGCACTCCAGTTTCCCTGAAAATCCGGAATCAGCACCTCCACCCGTGTCTCAGGCCGCAAACGGCGGATTTCACTGATGGTAGCCGCGAATATCGACGCGCCTCCGTCCGGCAATTCGTCACGGTTTACCGATGTGACTACGGCGTGTCTCAGACCCAGCCGCACGACGGCCTGGGCGACCCGGCCGGGCTCCTCCGTGTCGAGACCCTGCGGACGTCCGGTCTTCACGGCGCAAAACCCGCAGCTGCGGGTACAGATGTCCCCCAGAATCATGAACGTTGCCGTACCGGCGCCCCAGCATTCGCCGATATTCGGACACTTCGCGCTCTCGCAAACGGTGTGCAGGTCCAGTTCCCGCATGAGGCGCTTCAAATCCAGGTACCCTGCGTTTCCGGGCGCGGGCACACGGAACCAGTCCGGCAAACGGCGGTTTCTTCTCGGATTCTGGTTTTCGATTTGCAGCATCATGTAGGCTTGCCGGCAGAAAGTCGTCCGTCAGGCATACCGCGACTTCTCAACATTCCTGCCGCCCGATCAGCGTATGAGACGTCGCGTCGGTAATTCTGACATCCACGAACGTGTTGGTCCTGACCCCGTCCTTCGGAAACACAACCGTCTTGAATCCGTCGGATTTTCCTACTGCCAGTCCTTCGCCGCGCCGCGCGTCGCCCTCGACGAGCACCTTCTGCAGCTGTCCGACACAGCGCCGGTTGATCTCGCCGGAGATTCTCGTCTGCTGCGCGATTACGGCCTGGAGCCGCTGTGCTTTCCCGGCCTCCGGAACCGTATCGGGAATCTCCCTGTAGGCTACCGTGCCCTTCCGTGGCGAATATTTGAACATAAAGGCCGAGTCATACCGAATTTGTCTCATCAGCGCCATGGTAGATTCGAAGTCAGAATCCCCTTCGCCGGGAAATCCGACGATGACATCCGTGGACAGGCACAACCCTGGCAGGGCTGAACGGAGACGTTCGACCAGGTCGAGATACCTTCCGGTTGTATAGGTCCGCTTCATCGCCTTGAGCACCCTGTCGGAACCGGACTGAACCGGCAGATGGATGAATCGGCAGATCTTGCTCTCTTCCGCCAGCGTGCCGATCAGCTTTTCGGAAAAATCGCTCGGATGCGGCGACGTAAAGCGAATCCTGCGTATACCTTCCACACCGGCAACCATCTTCAGGAGATCGGCGAAATCGGTGTCGCCGTCATTGTAGGAATTCACAGTCTGACCGAGCAGGGTAACTTCCCGGAACCCCTCCGACGCAGCCATCCTCACCTGTCGCAACAGGTCGCCAGCGGGCACGCTTCGCTCGCGACCGCGCACGTAGGGTACGATGCAGAACGTGCAAAACTTGTCGCATCCCCGCATGATCGTGATCCAGGCATTCGTTCCCTCCCGGCGAACGGGGTCGAGTTCCAGATAGTCCTCGTGCCGGTCGAGCCGTACGTCCAGCGCGGGATTCCCGGCAGCTTCTCCGATCAATTCGGGAAGGCGCCGGTAGGAATCCGGCCCGACCACGAGATCCACATACGGCAACCGATTGAGAAGCTCCTCGGCGAGGTGCTTGGCCATGCATCCACTCACGCCGAGTACGAGATCCGGTCGCGCCCGCTTCAACCTGCTGAGCTGTGAAAGACGGCCCACCACACGCTCTTCCGCACGCTCTCGAATGGCGCACGTATTCAGCAGAACGACGTCCGCGTCTTCGACGCCGGATGCCGGGCGGAAACCGGCACTCTTCAGTACGCCCATCATCAGCTCCGTGTCGGACACGTTCATCTGACAGCCGTAGGTCTCGATAAAGATCCGGCGTCCCCCGCCGGAAACCGGAAGACCTGAGCCATTCACCCCATTGATGTCCGGCTGGCGATCTATGTCGAGAAGCTGCATACGGCACCCTGGAATATTCGTCCGCTTACGATGTTGCGGGTACTTCGCGCCTGCGGTCGCGGCCACTCCTCCGCCCGGCCCCCAGGTCGATTTCATCCAATGCCATCCCGATTTCCTCGCGGACGGCCTCGTCCGGTTCGGAGCCGCCCGCCTCGGCAAGCGCTCGGCGGGCATCGGGCCCGCCGATGCGGCCGAGCGCCCAGGCAGCATGGCCGCGGACGAGGGGCTCGCCATCGGACAACGCTGCGGTCAATGCGGGAATATCGGCGGCCGAGCCTCGATTGCCCAGCGCCACGGCGGCGTTGCGCAATAACCCGCGCCGTTTGGCGCGTTTGATCGGGCTCCCGCGAAATCTGCTGCTGAATGCCTTCTGGTCCATGGAAAGCAATTCGGCGAGTTCGGGCGCTTCAAGACCCTCACGCGCCTTCAGCGCCGGCTCCGCGGTCGGCCTGCCCTGCTTGTGGTTCCACGGACACACTTCCTGGCAAACATCGCATCCATAAATCCAGTCACCCATCTGTTCCCTGAAGGGCCTTGGAATCGGGCCCTTCAATTCGATGGTCAGGTACGAGATGCACCGGTTGGAATCCAGCACGTAGGGCCGCGGAATCGCATCGGTGGGGCAGGCGTCCATGCATAGTGTGCAGGTTCCGCAGTGATCGGCAACAGGGCGGTCGTAATCCAGAGGCAGGGTCAGTAGAATTTCACCGAGAAAAAACCACGATCCCCTCCGCTTGTGGATGAGGTTGGTGTGCTTCCCGAACCATCCCATGCCGGCGCGGGCGGCGAAATCCCGCTCGAGTACTGGTCCCGTGTCAACGTAAACCCTGCCCTGCACGCCGGGTTTCAGGGTCTGAATCCATTCCAGCAGCGTCTTGAGCCGGGCGTTCATCAGGTCGTGGTAGTCGTCGCCCCTGGCGTACCTGGAAATCCTCCCCGTGGCGCGCGAACCGGCCGGCGGCGCGCCGTTCTCCTGTTCGTAATTCATCCCGACGCAAAGGACCGTTCTGGCGCCCGGCAGAACCTGCCCGGGGTGCGACTTCCGGTCGAGATTCCGGCCAAGATATGCCATCTGGCCGGCATACCCCTTCGCGAGCCAGTCCAGATAGAAGCCCCAGTGCTCCGGCGGACCCGCAGGGGCGACGCCCACGGGGCTGAAGCCCATCCCGCGCGCCTTTTTCTTGATCTGCGCCGTCAATTTTCGCTGGTCGTCTTCCGTAACCGTAGCCATGGACTCCAAACAAGCCCAAAAGGACAGGGAACGGATGCGCCCTGTCCTTTTCATAAGCAATGAAATCAGGACCCGTCAGATCCGGACCCGTGCCCTGAAATCCGCAATTGCCGCCCTGACCGCATCTCGCGCCAGCGCGACCGCGTGCTTTCTTGTTGGCGGCATGCCGCCCAATGCGGCCTCCACGTCCGCACGCGTTACCGCCGCCGCCGCCGAAACCTGGAGCCCCGTCACCATTTCCGTTATTGCCGATGCGGCGGCGATGGTTGCCGTACAGCCCTGGGCCTGAAACTTCGCGCCCACGACCCGTTCGTCGACGACTCTCAGTTGAAGCGACACCACCGCGCCGGACGCCGGATTCTCGACCGTGGCGGCGCCGTCCGCACCCTGCATGGTACCTGCGTTGCGCGGATTCCTGAAATGATCGAGCGCGATCTCGCTGTAGATCTCGGCCATGGTCGCCCAACCACCTGTCGGCTCATCGGGTGTTTTCGAGTGGCCTTCGAGGCGGCGTAAGCGTCACACGGTCTTCTACGGCCAGCAGTTTCTCTTTTGTGTAAATCAGCTCGGCGCGGCTTTCCGCCACCAGTTCGGTTCGCTCGGTCATGACAATCGCGTCTTCGGGACAGGCCTCAACGCACATACCGCAGAAAATACACCGCAGCATATCGATGTCAAACCGCTTCGGATGCTTCTCGCGATCCTCCCAGGGCGCTTCCTCCGCCTCGATGGCGATGCATTCTGCCGGACAGGCCGTGGCGCACATGTAGCACGCGACGCACTTCGGGCGACCTTTATCGTCCTTTGTTAGCTTGTGCAGCCCTCGGTATCCGCTGGGTTTTGTCCAGGTTTCCTCCGGGTACTGCATCGTGATCTTCTTGCCGAGCAGATGCCGGAACGTCAGCGACAGACCCTTTGTGATTGCCGGAAGATACATTCTTTCGGTCAGCGTCATTTCGTGACCGACCTTTTTCATATCGGCGCTCTCCTCTCCTGTTTCGGGATCGGCCTTTCCGTCTCTTATTCGTACGTCCAGCCCACTGGGTGGCGACGGTTTGCCGGATTAACGTAACCTGAATCTCACCGGGATAGGTCATACCCTCCCGGATGCGCTGTGCGATTTCGAAGGACAGGGCCTTGGCGTGTTCGTCGTCAACGCGGCCGGCATTCACCATCACACGGATCTCCCGTCCGGCGTTGATCGCGTACGCGTCTCGAACGCCCTGGAAACCACGGGCAATATCCTCCAGATCCCGCACCCTTCGAATATACCCTTCCGCGTCGTCGCGGCGGGCGCCCGGTCGCGACGAGGAAATGGCGTCCGCGGCCTTTACGAGGAAAGAAATGGGAGAACTGGCTTCGGCGTCTCCGTGATGGTAAAGTATGGCGTTTCCGACTTCCTGCCCTTCTCCGTGCTTGCGGACCAGCGCAACGCCGATGTCGGTATGGGTTCCTTCCTGTTCCTGATCGACCGCTTTGCCGATGTCGTGCAACAGCCCGGCCCGCCGCGCCAGCATTTCGTCCATCCGCAGTTCCGCAGCCATCGCGCCTGCCAGAAACGCCACTTCCTTTGAATGACCCAACACACTCTGACCGTAACTCGTCCGATATTTCAGACGTCCCAGCATCGATACCAGCTCGGAGTGCATGTTATCGATGCCCACTTCACCGACCGCTCGACGGCCCTCCTCTTCGACCAGGGTCTCGATCCGGTCCTCGCATTCGGCCACGACCTCTTCCACACGGCTGGGGTTGATTCGTCCCTCCTTCACCAGCTGCTCCATTGCCAGCCTCGCAACATCCCGCTTTACGGGGTCGAAGCTGGAAAGCACAACGGCTTCCGGTGTATCGTTCACGATAACCTTCACGCCGGTGGCAGCCTCGAAGGAGATGATATTCCGCCCCTCCTTGCCTACGATCCTTCCCTTGATATCGTCGTCGGGCAGCGCCACGACCGAGATGGACGATTGCACCGTCTGGTCGGTGGAACATCGTTCGATTGCCTGCGCGATGATTTTCTTCGACTCACGTTCCGACCGCTCCCGGGCCTGATCCATGATTTCCATGCCCATCGCGGTCGCCGTATGCCGGAGATCGGTCTCGATGGTCTCCAGAAGCATTTCCCGCGCGCGGTCCACGTTCATGCCGGAAATACGTTCCAGCATGGCGCGCTGTTCGCCCAGCACCCGTTCGAGCTCCTGTTGATTCTGATCCAGCCGTACCGCACGCTGCCGTACGTCGCGGTCCCTGCGATTCAGGTCCTTGTTACGTTGTTTGAGGTTTTCGTACTGTTCGAGTATGCCGTTCTCTTTCTCATTCAGATTCTCATCCCGTCGCTCCAGTTCCCGCCTCTTGCTGTCCAGTTCGCGCTCGAACGTCGTTTTGGCGTCGTACCACTTGTTTTTCTCTTCAAGAAATGCGGCCCTGCGCTCCCGACCCGCCTTCTCGACCATTTTTGAAATCCGACGCTCGGTGTGGTGTTCAATTTCCTGAATTCTGCGGGCTTTGAGCCTTGCGGACAGGAACCACCCGACGGCGAAGAGGAGAATCGCGCAAGCAATGGCAAGACCGATTGAGTATGCATCCAGTGCCATTGAAGCCTCCCGTTTTCGGTAAGAGGCTGTTTCAAAATTACCGGTGAGTTCCCGAGCGCGAGCGAAAAAGTGGCGGTCAAGGCGGGAGAATCCGCCCATATTTGTCTATACGGGTGGGTTTGACCAACGCTGACCGCCGCTTTTGCAGCCGCGCGAAGACCGCTGGGAACTTTAAGACAGCCTCTAAGATTAAGATCCAGGTCAATCGATCGACGCACGTTTGGCTCCACGGTGAATTGTCGCTTTCGCTCCTCGAGGCGATGCGACGCCGGTTCTCCGGAATTCTCCGATAGAAGCTGTTTTAAAATTACCGGTGAGTTCCCGAGCGGCGTTTTTGCAGCCGCGCGAAGACCGCCGGGAATTTCAAAACAGCCTCGTGAAGCCAATTGCCGCCTGTACCCGATCCGGAACAGGCCTGCAATATGCAACAATAACAGCATAACACCCCGGTTCAACTGTTCGTCCAGACAACAAAGGGAGGCATCCCGCGCGGACCCCTCCCTGTCCCAAACCGGAAACGAACCGGCCGCTGCAGAACGGTCCGGCGCGTTTCATCATACACCAAACGACTCCCCGCAGCCGCATTGATTCGTGGCATTGGGATTCAATACCTTGAAACCCGTTCCCATCAGCCCGTCGTCAAAGTCCAGCTCGGATCCCGCCAGATAAAGTGCGCTCTTCATGTCCACAAACACCCTGACGCCGTTGCATTCGATTGTGTCGTCATCTTCGCCGGGACCATCTTCGAAACCCAACTGGTACTGCAACCCGGAACATCCGCCCCCGACCACTTTCATGCGGAGACCCGCGTCCGGAACGCCTTCCCGGTCCAGCAGATCCTTGATTTTTACCGCGGCAGCCTCGGTAACCGTAACCATTGTACCCTCGATCTGTTCGGGATCCTTAACTGTCCGTTGAGAAAGTCGCTCTGCAGGCGAGGCGTTGTGGCCGAAGACAAGGCGCGCAACCGAGTCCCATCCAGCGATTCGGCGAGGGAGCACAACGCAGCATTTCGACCGCAAGGGCCGGCCGTAGTCCGGATGGACTCTTTCAACGGGCTGTTAGACGCTGCCGTTCAGCCGATTGAGGAAAGACAGCGCTTTACAGCGTCAAAATCGGGAATTACCGTCGCGTCTTCCGATACTTCCGCGTACCGGACGATCCCTTCCCGGTCGACAACGAACGCCGCGCGTTTCGCAACGCCCCTGAAACCCAGAAGGTCCTGATATTGAGCTCCGTAGGCGGCGCTCACTTCCTTGTTGAAGTCGCTCAGCAGCGGGAAGGAAATACCGTTCTCGTCCGCCCAGGCTTCCTGGGCGAAAGGACTGTCCACACTGACTCCCAGCACCTGCGCGTTCAAATCGTCGTACTCGGAAAGGCCCCCGCTCACCGAACACATTTCATCGGTACAGACCGAAGTGTATGCAAGTGGAAAAAACAGCAGCACGACGTTCCTTTTGCCTCTGAAACCGCTCAACGCCACGTCTTCGAGTTCACCGCGCTTGCTCTTCAGGGTGAAGTCGGGCGCCTGATCGCCTACATTGATCCCCATGGGATGTTCCTTTCTTGTAATTCCAGCATGCCGACCGGAATTCCGAACCGAGAAAACAACGGCAGGCGCTTCCCTGGCACGCAGTGTCGTCGGAACGGGTCAGGAAGTCGCAGCGGCGAATCGGGCGACCACCGCGTCCCAGTCAATCACGTTTCCCCATGCCTGGATATAATCGGGTCGCCGGTTCTGGTAATTCAGGTAATAAGCGTGCTCCCAGACATCCAGTCCGAGTATTGGCGTACCGTCGCCGGACATCAGCGGGCTGTCCTGATTCGGGGTGCTGAGAATCGCCAGACTGCCGTCCTTAACGACGACCCACGCCCAACCGCTGCCGAAACGGGTCGTTGCAGCCTGCGCGAACTCTTCGCGCGCCGCGTCCAGGCTGCCGAACGCATCGTTGATCGCGTCGGCAAGATCGCCGGACGGCTCGCCGCCTCCGTCCGGAGACATCACCGTCCAGAACAGGCTGTGATTGGCATGGCCGCCGCCGTTGTTGCGGACCGCCGTACGAATCGCCTCCGGAACGGCATCGAGATTACTGACAAGATCTTCCACACTCTGGTCGGCCAGGTCGGCGTGCCCTTCGAGTGCGTTGTTCAGATTCGTGATATACGTGTTGTGGTGCCTGCTATGGTGAATTTCCATCGTGCGGGCGTCTATATGAGGCTCAAGAGCATTATAGCTGTACGGCAGATCGGGAAGTGAATAAGCCATCGAGTACACTCCTTTAGGTAACTGTGGATGGGAGAAAAAACCAGTCTTTTCGGTCAAACGTCCAAGAGGAAAATATAACGAAGTAAAGGCCCATCGTCAAGCGAATTCAATCCCGCATTACTTATAACAAAAACTTACACTTATCGTAGTTCCTGAACCGTCCGGCGTTCGGTTTCCACGACAATGTTGTCGATGAGCCGGGATTCGCCGAACCGGACCGCCGCCGCCAGAAGCACTCTGTCTCCAAGCTCTTCGACGGGCCGGAAATCCTCCGCATCGACCGCCGTGATATAGTCGACCTCAATGCCCGGGCAGCGGGTCACCCGGCGAGTCATGGCGTCGATGACCGCAGAGGCGCGTTTTTCGCCCTCCAGCACCAGGTCTCTGCCTGCCTGCAGGGCGCTGAAAAGCACCGTGGCGCGACGGCGGTGGCATGGCGTCAGGTAGCGGTTACGTGAACTCTTGGCCAACCCGTCCGCTTCTCTCACCGTTGGCGCGATCATGACTTCCACGTCCAGATTCAGGTCGGTTGCCATCCTGCGGACGACACCCGCCTGCTGGGCGTCTTTCCTGCCGAATATGGCCACGTGCGGTTTGACGGCCGCGAAGAGTTTGGTCACCACCGTGGCTACGCCCCTGAAATGAACCGGACGGGACGCTCCGCACAGATGGTCAGCCAGTCGTTCCACTTCCACGTACGTCGCATGGCCGTCCGGGTACATCTCCGCCGTCGACGGCGCATAGACCAGGGCGCATCCCTCCGATCGGACCATCGCCAAATCCCGTTCGAAATCGCGGGGATACGTCTCGAAATCCTCGTCGGGTCCGAACTGGGCCGGATTGACGAAGACGCTCACGACCGTCCGGTCGGTCACCCGCCCGATCTGGCGCATCAGGCTGGCATGTCCCTCGTGGAGATACCCCATCGTAGGTACCAGTCCGATCCGGAGTCCGTCCATCCGCATGCGGTCCGCAATCCGATGCATGTCCCGCACGCTCCGAATGACCCTGACAGCTTCCATCGCGTACCCGTACGCCTCTCCTGAAACAAAAACGCAGGGCGGGAGATCCCCGCCCCACGGTATCATCCACAACGCGTGGACAGCGGGTTCACTCCTCCGCGAGCGCCTTGAACTTCCGCAACTCTTCGTTACGGATACGATAACGATGCTCCTCGGCCGGATAGCGCTTTTCCCTCACATCGTTCACGTACCTCGCAAAAGCCTCGCGGATGGTGCCGCCGAGTTCCGCGTACCGTTTGGAATACCGGAATGAAACGTCATTGAGCCCCAACAGATCCGGCGCGACGAGTACCTGGCCGTCGCACTGTCGACCCGACCCGATGCCGATTGTAGGGATACTCAACGCGCGCGAAACGACGCCGGCCACCCGTTCGGGAACGCATTCGAGCACCACGGCTGACGCCCCCGCGGCCTCGACCGCGAGCGCTCCCGAGAGAACCAGGGCAGCCTCGTCGGCGCGGTCACCGTAGACGTGTCTGTTTCCCTTCCACGTCTGAGGCATATGGCCCACGTGGCCGACGACCGGGATGCCGACCGCCGTGATCGCGCCGATCTTTCCCGCCACCTCGTCGGCGCCTTCGAGCTTGACCATATCGGCGCCCGCGTCCGCCAGCAGCCGGGCGTTGACAACCGCCTGGGCGTCGGACTCGTAGGACAGGTACGGCAGATCCGCCAGCAGGATTGCATTCCGGACGCCTCGTCTGACGGCGCGCGTGTGGTGCAGCATATCCTCCATGGTTACCTGCTGGGGACTCTCGTATCCCAGGATGTTAATTCCCACCGAATCGCCAACCAGGATGACATCCACATTCGACGCATCCTGCAGGATGGCGGTGGGATAATCGTAACATGTCAGCATGGCGATCGGTTCGCCCCGCCGCTTCATCTCCGGCAGAACGTCTGTGGGGGTACGTGATTCCCCGTCGGACAAACCTTGAACTACCTTTCCTGCGTATCCGTTTTCCATAGCGTCTTCCGTGATCAGGCCTCAGAAGCTGTTTGAAAATTACCGGTGAGTTCCCGAGCGCGAGCGAAAAAGCGGCGGTCAAGGCGGGAAAATCCGCCCATATTTGTCTATACGGGTGGATTTGACCAACGCCGACCGGCGCTTTTGCAGCCGTGCGAAGACCGCTGGGAATTTTAGGACAGCTTCTCAATCTGAGAGGGGCGATAATAGCGGGTGCCCGCCGGCGGCGCCTTCACCTGCTGCAGCAGTTCCGCCAGGCCCTCAGGATTCCGTACGAAGTCGACCTGAGACACGTTGATGATGAGCAAAGGCGACTCGGAATAGTGAAAGAAGAAGTGAGTGTACGCCTCGACGAGCCTCGCCATGTACGATTCAGTCATCAGACGTTCGTACGAAGGTGTCTGTTTGCGAACGCGATGGAGGAGACTCTCGGTTGAATTGTGGAGGTAGATTACCAGATCGGGACTCGGCACCTTTTCATCGAGCGTCTCGGCCATACGCTCGTACAGGGAAAGTTCGGCGTCGTTAAGGCAGACATGGGCGTATATCCCGCTTCTGGCGAACAGATAGTTGCTGACTACCGTGGATTCGAACAGGTCCATCTGGTGAAGGTCCTGTTGCTGCCGGTACCGGTGCAACATGAAGAAAACCTGCGTCTGGAATCCATATTGTTCCGGGTTTTCGTAAAACAGGGGCAGGAACGGGTTCTCCTCCGCCTCCTCGAGGACCAGACGGGCCTTCATCGACCTTCCGAGGAGGCGTGCCAACTCGGTCTTGCCCACGCAGGGAGGACCTTCGATCGCGAGGTAACGTACGGCCACGAATACGCCCTTATGTGCATACCGACAACAGCGAAACGCCATCCAGCTTTCGTACTTTCTGCGTTGAAACGATCGTCTCCGCCAATTCCGAAAAGGTCCTGTCGAACAAAGGATGGCGACCACAGGGCGCCAGATCGCACAGCGGAACCAGCACGAAGGCCCGCTCATGTAGCCTCGGGTGCGGAATCTCCAGCTCTGGACCTCGAATCATCTCATTCTCGTAAAGGAGAATATCCAGATCCAGCATCCGAGGTCCCCACCGCTGTCCGCGGACCCTTCCGAACCGTCTTTCGACCGCGAGCAGGCATTCCAGCAGCGCGTACGGATCGAGGTCTGTCTCCGCTGCAAGCACCGCATTCAGGAACATCGGCTGCGCCGTTACCCCAACCGGCGCGGTCTCGTAGACCGGTGAGACAGCCTTCACTTCGAGACGATCGTTCCCGTCCAGCGCGACAGCGGCCCTTCGCAACACGTCCGCGCGATCGTCCAGGTTCGCCCCCATACCGATGTAGGAGAGCGCCATGGGTCATCCCCGCTCCACTTCGACTTCAACGCCATCGAAAATGGCCTGTATGGGCGGATTGGGCTTGCGCACCCGGACCCGCAGACGCTCAAGTTGGAAGCTCGACTGCAGGACCTCCGCGATACGGTCGGCAAGCGACTCCACGAGTCCGAAGCGCTCGGACGTGACGACCGTCTTCGTCGCTTCGTAGATCCGCGCATAGTCCAGAGCGCCGGCGTCGTCATTCCGGGCATAGCCACGGAAGTCCGTGAAGACCTCAACATCCACCTCGAACCACTGCCCCAGTTTCGCCTCTTCGGGAAACAGCCCATGGTAGGCGAAGAACTTCATATTTCTAAGACGCAAAACGTCGTTTCCCATCGCCGGTCTCAGACAAATCCCTGGCCTCTCCTGCAGAGCAAATTTCCCAACGGACTGCTACCGCCGCCGCCGTGTACGCACGACACCCTGTCCTTTCCGGATATCAATATAAATGAACAAATGTGCAGAGTCAACAACGCTATGGATTCCGGCCCGAAAACACCGTCCGGGCCGCAACCTTTTCTGGTGACAGAAAGCCCTTGACATCCCCAATTTGCGCCTGTATTGTAACTGGCGTCGAAACGGGCTGGCTACCGCCTTATAAAGGGAAGTTCGACCACCTCGGCACGGCCTCCGCCTTCTACAGACAAGGAAAGGCCGGGCCGTTCATACCCCCTGCGGACGGATGCCAGCGATATCACCCGTCCCAGGGCAGGTGAACGGACACTGCTCGTAATCCATCCGATCTGTTTTTCACCGTCTCGAAGCGGTGTTTCCGTGGGCGGAACGGTATCCGCATCCAGGTGCAAACCAACCAGGAACCGTCTGGGTTTGCCCAGGTTGTGCATCTTGGCGATCGTTTCCTGACCGATAAAACATCCCTTCGTAAAGTCGACAGCGTGGTGAAGGCCCGCTTCGAGCGGCACGACCCGTTCGTCCAGGTCAACGCCGTACCGAGGAATGCCGGACTCTATTCGCAACGCCTCCATAGCCCGGGTGCCCACGGGGCGCGCCCCGGCGGATATCAGCTCATTCCAGAGGAGAAGCGCACCGTCCGCCTCGATCCGCACGTCATATCCCGGCCCTCCCGAATAGGAACGCGCGGTTACGGTTACATCCGTGCGTCCCAGGGTCCGGACGACCGTATGACAATCGGCAAGATCGGTGGAAACCGCACCCAACACCTGCTCAATCAGTGCGCGGGAGCCCGGTCCGTGTACGCCGAATGTCGCCTGGCATCCCGTAACGTCCGTGATCCGGACGTCATCCGCAACCAGGTATCTGTCCAGGGAGGACATCAGTTTCGTCTGTAATCCGGGTTCGGTCTCCAGCAGGAACCCTTCCTCACGGCAATAGACCCAAACGTCTGACAATGTCTGGCCTCGCGGCGTAGTCATCGCCGCGTAGTTGCCCGCTCCGGTTTCCAGCCCTTCCACCGTATTGCTCAACATCCCGTGCAGGAAGCGTGCGCGGTCCGTGCCGGTGACCAGCAGGTGACCCCTGTCGCACCGATCAACCAGACCCGCGGCCTCTCTAACCGTCGCATACTCGGATGCGGCATCGCCGTAATGTGCGGCAGCGTCCCGGCCGCCGATCCGTTCGAATACGGCCCCGGCGGCCCGCTTGGCTGACCGCAGCGTTGTACCAGTCACCGGCCGACCTCCATGTCTAGAAGCAGTCTTAACGCTGAAATGAAACGCATGCGTCCCGATGAAACTTATTTTGTACCCCACTTCGTGTCAAGAAAAACCGCTTTTCCGGCAGCGGCCGGGCGAGGAACCCTGAAATGCCGCCCCGTGGCAAATCCGTTTTGAATCGTATGATACCAACGGCCTTCCTGGTAATTATCGCCTGCGGCGGCGGCCTCGGGCCGGGCCCCCCCGACGGCACGGGTATCAAGGGAACCCTCGTTTTCAATGGCGAGTGGCCGCCGGAGACGGATGACGTGGCCGTGGCGGTCTACCGGCGACGTCCTCAGGTCCTGGCCGACTTCTTCAATATTGCCGGCTGGGACACAACCGTAACCATCGGGGCGGTCCGATTCGACTATTTCGTTCCCCTCGAAGAGCCGGGCGTCTATGAGTGGATTGTCGTGGCCTGGCGGCCTCGGGGCGGTTTCTGGAACTTTGACTCTTTGCTCGGATGCTACCACGTTGGCAATGACACCCTGCCCACACCGGTGCAGGTTCACCTTGGCGAAACCACGAAAAATGTCGATATCCAGACCTATTTCGACCTCGTGCAGGGCGCCGATCGGCCGGATCGTGAAATCTGTACGGGTTTTCTGCCTCCTCTGCCTTCTTCTACCGGGCTCGGCGTTGCAGGCGGAAACCTCCGGCGTGATCGTTGGACGGACAGCCGACGAAACGAACGGTGAACCGTTGCCCGGCGCATATGTGGTATTGCTTGGCACGGGTATCGGAACCGAGACCGACGTCGAAGGAGCGTTCAGCCTGACGGGTCTGCCGCCCGGCCTCTATACCCTCTCCGTTTCCCTGCTTGGTTTCTCGCCTCGTGTCATGGAGGACGTTCAGGTAGCCGCAAACGATACCCTGCGGCTTTCCGTCCGGCTCAGACCGTCGCCGATCCGGATGCCCGCCATCGTGGTCTCAGCAAGCAAACGCGCACGAAACGTCGTCGACGCGCCAACGAGCGTGTCGCTCATCGACTCGGAGAATATCCAGTCCGACAACTCTGCCACGCTGAACGAATCCCTGGAATACGTTCCCGGCGTCAATATGGTGGGAAGCCAGGTCAATATAAGGGGATCCAGCGGATATTCCCGCGGTACCGGAAGCCGCGTACTCATGCTGATCGACGGTTTTCCGGCGCTGTCGGCAGACAACGCCGATGTCAAATGGGACGCCATTCCGATCGACCAGATCGCGCGCGTGGAAATCATCAAGGGCGCAGGGTCAGCGCTTTACGGCACGGGCGCGCTCGGCGGCATCATCAACGTCATAACCCGGAATCCGACTCCGGAACCGGAGACGCGCTTTCGGTTCCTGGGCGGCCGATACAGCAGACCCGTCCATCAGGAATGGCGCTGGTCGTCCAGCGGGAGATACTACGAAGGCACGGACATCAGCCATTCCAGGCAGTCCGGGAACACCGGATTCATTCTGGGCGCGGGGCAGAAGTGGACCAACGGTTTCAGGGAAAACGCGTGGCACAGGAGATACAAGTTCTTCGGTAAACTCCGACACCGGTTCAAGGCCGCGGCAACGCTTACGGCAACCTGCAACTGGGCGCTGGACGATCACGGCACGTTTGTGCTGTGGAAAGACAGAAACGAGCCCCTGGAAGTGCCGGAGAGCGCCAGAGGAGACAAGACCGTATCCCGGAAACTGAACCTGAACGTCGATTTCTATCATCTGCTCAATCCGCAATCGGGCTATCGACTCAAATCGTTCGTGTATCGAACGGAATTCGACAACGAAATCGGAGGGCGGACTTCGTCGGAAGCATACAAGATGGGGCAGGAACTCCAGTTGGATCTCCAGCCGGACGGGAAGGTGGCGCTTACGTTCGGCACACAGTGGATTCACGACATCGTACACTCGTCAGATCATCTCTTCGGCGACCACACGGGGCTCAACCTGGCGGCCTATGGCCAGGCCGAAATCGAACCCTCGGATCGGATGACGCTTTCGGCGGGCGGCCGCTACGACAGGTATCGCACAGACGACAGGGACGCGGAAAACCGCCTGAGCCCCAAACTGGGGTTCTCGTATCGAACATCCGGAAGCACAACGTTGCGCGGTACCCTGGGGTGGGGTTTCAGGGGTCCTTCGATCGCCGAAATCTACACCGACGCCACCTTCTCCGCGATTCCGATCATTCCCAATACCGGCCTTGAGGCAGAATCGAGCATCTCCGCCGAAGTCGCACTGGATCACCGTCCCTCGCCGTGGTCCGTCATCACCGCCGCGGCATTCTGGAGTCGGTACCAGGATCTCGTGGAGGCCAGGCCGGACGCGTCCGGCGTCGTGCAGTTCAGGAACGTGGCGAGGGGTCGCATAGCCGGCGTGGAAACGAGCCTGGCCGCGGCGATCGATCCGGTTCGCCTCGAAGGGAACTATACCTTCATCGCCGCGATTGAAAACCTGCCGGAGGGGGACCTTCCGCTGCCCTACCGCCCCCGGCACATTGCCGCCGCCGGTTTGCAGACCACGTTCGGCAGGCTCACATTGGCAGGCCGTTTGAGATTCAGAAGCCGGATCCTGCGCGCATCCGGTCTTTTACCGGAAGGGAACCGCGATCTCATACCGGTCTACCTCCTGGATCTCTCGGCCGCTTACGCTCTCGGAGAAGTCCAGGTGGTGCTGAAGGCGCATAATGCACTGGAGTACAACTACGCCGTTGTCGAACGCAATCTGGGTTCGCCCAGACGGATTTCGCTCGGCATTACGGCCAGGCACTGAGAAGTTGTCTTGAAATTACCGGTGAGTTCCCGAGCGCGAGCGAAGACCGCTGGGAATTTTAAGACAGCTTCTGATACCCTGAAGGAGTCTTTCATGAAAGCGATTCAGGTTGCCCGTACAGGCGGACCCGAGGTCCTCTGCTATAAAGACGTTCCGAATCCCCATCCCGGACCGGGCGAGGTACTGGTCAAAATCGAAGCCATCGGTCTGAATTACATCGACACGTACCATCGCACGGGTCTCTATCCCCTGGACCTGCCATTCATACCCGGCCTCGAGGCCGCTGGAGCGGTGGCGGCCCTGGGACCTGACGCCACCGACTTCCGGTTGGGAGACCTCGTCGCGTACGCGGGAGTACCGGGATCCTACGCCGAACTCGTCGCGGCCCCGCAGGAACGACTCGTCAGACTCCCCGATGGCGTGGATGCGGTTGCGGGCGCGGCCGCCATGCTCCAGGGCATGACATCCCACTATCTCGTACACAGTACGTGCAACGTCCTGGAGGGCGACACCGTCCTGATCCACGCGGCGGCGGGGGGCGTGGGACTCATTCTGGTTCAGATGGCGAAAATGCGGGGCGCACGCGTTATCGGGACGGTGTCAACGGAAGAAAAGGCGAAACTGGCGAGGGACGCGGGGGCGGATGAAGTCATCAGATACACCGAGCAGGATTTCGAAGCCGAAGTCGATCGGCTCACCGGCGGCCGCGGCGTGCACGTCGCATACGACTCGGTGGGTAAGACCACGTGGGAAAAGAGCATGAACTGCCTGTGTCCCAGGGGCTACCTCGTGCTGTTCGGCAATGCCAGCGGTCCGGTGCCGCCGGTCGATCCGCTGCTGCTTTCCCGTCTCGGCTCGATCTACATCACGCGCCCCACCCTTGTCGACTACACTGCGAACCGGGAAGAACTGGAATTACGCGCCGGAGACGTGCTTGGCTGGATTCAATCCGGGAAGCTCAATCTGCGGATCGACCGAACGCTGCCCCTGTCGGATGCCCGGGAAGCCCATCGGCTGCTGGAAGGCAGACGGACGACGGGCAAGGTGCTCCTGGTCCCGTAGAATGCCTGTAAAATGGCGGGCCGGGCGAATTCGTACCGCGTCATGCGGCCTCAAATGCGAATCTCGCGCCTGACGCCACGGATGTCCATCTCGAATTCAATCCCGATCACGGGCGGGCGCGCAGAGTACAACCTGAGGCCGTGACGCCGCGCTGCTTTGACACCAGGCCAAATAGCCTCGTCCAGGAGGCGGTCCAAACGGTGCGCCGTGTAAACATCCACGGCTGTCACCTCGCTCCAGGCCGCTCCCACACCCGCCAGCCGGTCCGCCATCACCTGCACCACGTATTCCGCCTTTTCACGCATTGCGTCCGGTCCGGTCTCTCCCCGCCTGACGATGCCGTCACGCACGAGTTCTCCTTCAAGCAGTTCACCCGCGCCAGCGACGACGAACGTGCGGCCGGTTTCCTCACGGCAGGGCGTCGTGTACGAAAAACCGTGCATCGTGGTGTTTTCCGGCGGATTGTACAACGGCGCGACATTGGTTCGCGCAACCGGATTCATCCCGTCCACATGCAGGTCCCAGGATGCCAGAAGTTCGCAATAATCCTCGTTGAACCGGATGAATCCGTCCATCGGATGCGGTTTCGGGCATCGAAGCTCCACACCGCAGAGCGCTTGCCGTATGCGACCCGACTCCCGAAGATGAACATCCACCCTTTCGAACCCCTCACGCCAGGGAACCGGTTCCGACAATGTCGCGTGTACAACCTCGTATCCATTCGCGGCGACGGCGCCGCACGAATAGGGTTCGATTCCTTTCAGGAATTGATATTGTCCTTTTTTATTCTCAAATAGCATAAATAAAACCCGTGGGTTTCCGCCGGGAGCGAAGCCTCTGCGCGCGGACGTTCATTCCAGGGGGTTTCTCAGGTATGCCATCAGCAGCCGGGCCGAATTGATGATCCCTTCCATCGAACAGATCTCGAACCCATGGGTATTCTCCCCCGGATACGCGATGCATGCCGACCGTCCGGCAGACCCTGTACGTTTGGCAATACTGGCGTCGCTACCGTAGGAGGTTACCACCGCCGGTTGCGTCTCAAATCCCAGGCGCGTTGCCAGCGCTTCCATGTGGCGCAACGTCCGTTCGTGGTAAACTCCGGTCGCGTCGGCCCAGAGCAGAACCGGACTTCCGCAGTTCCGGATCTGATACTCTTCGGCCACGGGTGCTATATCCAGCGCAACGGCCGTCTGAGCCGGCAACTGTCCGATCGAAAACGCGGCGCCCTGCGCGCCGATTTCCTCCTCTGAACTGGCGATGAGATAGACGTCATGCGGCGGCGGCGTTTCTGCCAGGTGCCTGGCCGCCTCGATCAGAACGGCGAGTCCCGCCCTGCAATCCAGATTGTAACCGCAGATGAAGTCACCCATAAACACCGGAGATTTCCGGGAACGCGCCAGAACCGCCTTGCTGCCTCGATGTACGCCCAGATCCCGCAATTCAACAGCGGTGCGCTTGGTTTCGATCCAGAACTTCTCCCACTCCACCGCCTTTCCCGACTTCAGTGGCCCCGCGGGACTTTCGTTGGAAACATGTTTGGAGCCCACGGAAAGAATGCCCGTTACGGGCTCACTTTCGGTCAGCACGTCAACCGGCCCCTCGCCGACTGCCCACGCGTGCAGCCCTCCCAGCGGCCGGACACGGAGGCGCCCATCTTCCTGGACGCGCCTGACCATGAGTGAGATCTCGTCCTTGTGCGCCGTGACGGCAACGGGCGCGCCGTCGCCCCGTCCCCTGAAGTGAACCACGATACTCTCGGCCGCATCCTGCCACACCGACGCCGCGAAAGGGCGCACTTCCTCCATCACGATGGCGTCCACTTCGCCTTCCGCTCCAGGCGGGGCATGGGCCGTCAGAAGTCTTTCCAGCAATCTCAACAGACGTGGCCGATCAATTGACGTATCCATCGAAATGCCTCCAATCGTCTCCAGGAAGCCGTTCCAAAAGGCGGGCCGCGGTCACCGAGGAACATCCAGGGATTCACAGCAGTCCGCGCAGGAGATTTCGCTTGACATCACTTTGGAAACACGGAATATTCAATTTGGTTGTTGATCGAACATCCTCCCGCCGGCTTCAGAATCCCATCCATCGATAACCCATCCGCCAGAGGTGATCTTCGTGGCCAGAAAGAGCGGAATCTACCGCAATGAGGTCAAGGATTCATTGCACCGCTACCTGGAAGACGTTGCCACGTCAGAGCCGCTGACGTCCCAGGAGGAAGTCTATCTTGCCCGTCGCATCAAAAAGGGTGACCTCGAAGCCCGCAGGAAGCTTGTCGAGGCCAATCTTCGATTTGTCATAACCGTAGCCCGGGAATACCAGAACCAGGGGGTGCCGTTGGCGGATCTGATCAGCGCGGGCAACCTCGGACTCATTACGGCGGCGGAAAGATTCGACGAAACCAAGGGTTTCAAGTTCATATCCTACGCGGTCTGGTGGATTCGCCAGTCCATCCTGCAGACACTTGCCGAACACTCCAGGGTCGTGCGTCTTCCGCTCAACCGAGTGGACCTTCTGCGCCGCATATCCCGCTACGTAAACAACCGGCAACAGGAAACGTCCGGCCGACCCCCCGAAGAAGAGATCGCGAAGGAGCTGGGTATCACGGTTGAGCAGGTGGTAGATACCCTTGCGAGCGGACAGCGCATCCTCTCGCTGGACATGACCTTCGGCGAAGACGAAGAAAACAGCCTGCTGGAAGTTATGACAGACGAAAACCAGGAGTCGCCCGACCATCTGCTCTTGCAGAATTCACTGGAAAATGAGATCCTGGCGGCGCTGGACACGCTGGAAGAAAGGGAACGTGAGGTCATTCGCCTCTACTTCGGCCTGGGCGGCGACGCCGAGATGACCCTTGAAGAGATCGGCATCCGTTTCAGACTCACCCGCGAACGCGTGAGGCAGATCAAGGAAAAGGCGCTCAGAAAGCTCCGCCACCCCACTCGGGGCCGGAAACTCATGCCCTATTCAGACGGCGCATGACCAGGGATCTCTTAGCGATAAAAAGGCCGGACGACAGGAACGTCCGGCCTTTTTTATGATGTTCCCTGAGTGATTTCACCGAGTTCGTCCGCGGTAGCCCACAGCAGGGGAACAACCAGGTCCTCTTCAACCGAGCCATCGTGCGTACCGCGATTCCCGCCCTCGTCTGCGGCGCCCTCCCGAGACTCATGCATTCCATGGTCCGCTACGATGACCACCGCGTATCCGGAAGCCGCGAGACAGGCCAGCAGCCCCTTCAGATTGCGGTCCATCCGTGAGGCTGCACTTCGGACTTCCGGGGCGTAAGGACCGTATCGGTGACCCGCTTCGTCCACGTCCAGCAGATGAACGAACGCGAACGCCGGTGAATGATTGCGGATCAGACCGGGGACCCTGGCATAGATCTCGAGATCGTTTCGCTCCTTTGCCAGTACCGTCCGGTCGGCAAACCGCTCGACGTCCAGTCCCGCCACATCCCTCTCGTGGACGGCCATCAAAGTCTGCCCGCCGGCATCCCGAACGCGATTGAAGACGGTATCCATGTGCGGGGACCGGGTTGCGCGGATCATCGTCTTCAGATCCGTGACGCCGTGCGAGGACGGCGATACGCCGGTCAGCATTGTAGAAATGCATATGTAGGTCATCGAGGGCAGCACGGACCGGATCTCACGATGCCGAAGCGCCGCGACTCGGTTGAAAACCGGCACGGCGCCGCGAACATGCGACCAAAGCGACGCGCCGAATCCGTCAACCACCACCAGCGCGAGCCGGTCGGCGGCATACAGGGTATCGACGACGTCATCGATCGGCCCCGCCTCGGCGCCTTTGGGTACGGGTACGTCGAGTACGCGGGACAGGGTTGGAGCGATTGCCCGCAAATCGATTTTTTCAGCCATCACACGTCCTTATGTCCAGAACCAGTTGCCTGAACCGCTCTCCGCGTTCGGTAAAATTGCGAAAGCGATCGTAGCTGGCCGAAGCCGGAGAAAAAAGCACCGTGCCGCCCGGCACTGCAAGTCTCGCCGCCGCGGACACCGCATCTTCCAATGAATCCACCCTCAGGATGCGTATCGGGGATCCGGCCGGCACCGATGCCGCGATCGCGTCCGCCGTCTGGCCGGTCAGAACGAGATGCGACACCCGTCGCCCGATCTCACGTCCAAGCGAGTCAAACGCCAGACCCTTGTCGTACCCCCCCGCGATCAGCACCACGCCCGGCGGAAGGGCCGAAAGCGCCACCTGCGTCCGATCCGGACTGGTCGCGATGGAATCGTTGTAGTACGCAACGTCCCGGATCTCGGCAACCCGTTCCAATCGATGGGGCACGCCCTTGAACGTACGCAGTACGGCCGCAATATCCGCTTCGGAAACGCCGTTGGAAAGCGCCGCCGCGCAGGCGGCAAGCGCGTTCGACAGGTTATGCCTTCCCGGAAGCGCCACCTCGCCGGGCGAACAGACGGTTTTTTCGAAGCGGCCGATCCGGTGTCGTATAACACCCTGGTCCACGTGGACGTGAGAACCCGATACAGGCTCCGCGCTGAACACGATGCGGCGCCCGGCGCCGGACCACCGCCGTACTTCAGGGTCGTCTCCATTCAACACGGCGACGTCCCGTGCATCCTGATGCGCGATGATCTGCCGTTTCGCCCGCTTGTAGGCCTCCAGCGAGCCATGTATGTCCAGGTGATTGGGTGCGAAATTCGTAATAACGGCTGTCTGCGGGCTCCACTTCAGATCGGTCAGCCGATCCAGCTGAAAGCTTGAGAGTTCGAGGACGACGGGAGTGTCTGCCGTTATATCATCCAGTGCATCCAGTAGAGATCCACCGATATTTCCGCCCACCATCGTCCGCGGGCTCCTGCGTCGCATCATCTCTCCCACCAGCGACGTGGTCGTCGTCTTTCCGCTGCTGCCCGTTATTCCCACGACAGGCGCCTCGCAACGCTCCGCGAACAGGCATATCTCCGTTGTCACGGGGATTCCCCGTTTCCCGGCAACATTCAGGAACGGGGATGACCGCGGGACCCCCGGGTTCGCCACGATCAGGTCCGCCGCCCGGAAATCCGCTGCCTCGTGTCCGCCCAGCCTGTAGACGACCGGCAGCGACTCAAGGGATCGCAGCGATTCCCGAAGCGCCTCAGCGGGCCGCAGGTCGGTAACGGTCACCCGCGCGCCCTCCCTGCACAAAAACCGAACCGCACCGGCGCCACCGCCGAACAGGCCCAGACCCATCACGAGTACCTGCCGCCCGTCCAGCGGCGTCATGGATCGCTTCCTTTCCGCGTCGGAATCTTTCCAAGAGACTCCAGCAACTCGAGGATTCGTTGCGCCGCGTCCTCGGGCGTACATTCGGCCGCCTTGATGACCAGCTCCGGATTCTCCGGCGGCTCGTAGGGATCCGAGATACCCGTAAAGCCCGGAATCTCCCCGGCACGCGCTTTCTTGTAGAGTCCCTTGGGGTCCCTTTCTTCGCAGACCTCCAGGGGTGTGTCGACGAATACCTCCAGAAATTCCCCTGGATCCAGCATTCCGCGAACGCCGTCCCGGTCGATCCTGTACGGGCTTACAAAGCTGCTTATGGCAAGGATCCCCGCGTCCACGAACAGCTTCCCCACCTCGCCGATACGGCGGATATTTTCCGCTCTGTCGGCAGCCGAGAACCCCAGATTGCTGTTCAGACCGTGCCTGATATTGTCTCCGTCCAGAACATAGGCCATCCGGCCCCGCGCGACCAGCGCGTGCTCTACGGTAAACGCGATGGTACTCTTCCCCGAGGAAGGCAGACCGGTCAGCCATACCAGGCAACCGGTCTGAGCCAACAGGTTTTCCCGCTCCGCTCGACTCACGTGTCCTTCGTGCCATACTATATTCGTCGCTTTCGCTGCCACCGGGAACCGCCTCCATGTTAGTGTTCTGTCCGGAGAATTCCTCACCATTCGACCGCCGGGTCGCCCGGGCTCCCGGCCTCACGGGAAGCCGGGAAAAACGCGTTGCTCATCCATCCGAAAACGACGCGCTGTAGACCGGAATCAGCCCGACAGGCCGGAATTTTCGCTTATGTTGTCGCAATCCCTGCAGACCAAGGTCCCCCGCGTCGTTGACGAGATCGAAATCCGCAAGCACCCGGTAAACCTCCGTTCGCAGATATTCCGAGAGTCCCCGCACGTCGGGATCTGTTTTGGCGACAAAGAAATTGGCCAGCCGGGCGTGCATTCGACCGGCAATCGCGAAGGCCGCAACCCGGCCCTCCAGCTCCACGCACCATCCCTGGAGTTCCTCGGGCGTCCAATGTCCGTACATCGACAGCGCCGACCGGGTATATCCCCAATCGAGGAGGAAATCCCTCTTGCGTCCCTGCCGTTTCCGCCAGTGCCGCAACAGCGCCTGGCAGGCCGTGATATCGGCGGGCGTCAGTTTCCGGAAGAGCGGATCCGCCCCTCTTCGAAAGCGGCGCAGTTTCTTTCTCAGATCCCGGTAAGGCCGGCCCGTGGCCGCCGCGACCTTCGACGGATCGTACAGGTACTCCCGCGACCTGATCCGAACTTCCAGCCCGTCCTGCGGCAGACACCGCCTGTCGGCCTCCTCAACCCACAAAATACGCGGGTACCGGCCTCCATTGATATCACGCAACCGGCTCAGAACGGCGGCGAGCCGTTCGGCCGACAGCGGAATCGGAGGTACGACCAGATCGAACCGGGCGCGGCCGCTTCCGTCAACGCGACGCACGGGAAGCCAGAGCGCGCCATCGTGTTCGGCAAGAAACACTTCGCGCGCCGGGGCCAGGCTGAAACAACAGAGAAAGGGGGCATAATAGCACCACGCGCTCTTCCCGGCTGACTCGAATATGCCCTGCAGCCGGCGCGTATGGCGGGGGTGAATGGGTTCCGCTTCGAACGGCAGATTCATCGCTTCTTCCGTGACCTGTCGGCCGTGTAGAGCGAACCCTCGTAGAAGCCGTTGACACGGGGTGTCAACCGGGCTGTCGCAACCGTTCGGATGAGGTGACTGACACCGGCAAGCATCTGAGCGCCGACGTACCGATTGAAATCCGGAATGACCTCGACCGGCGCCAGCCCGGTCTCCGTGATCGTTCGCACGGCGGAAGCCGTCTCGTCGGGCCTGCGGCTTCCGAAACTGACAATGCCCTGCTTGCCCACCTCCGGCCGTAGCCCGGCGGCGCCGCGTGAAACGAACAACGACAAGCCGGGAAGCGTGTAGGGCGGATCGGTAAAGAACACGTCGAAGCCGTCCAGGAGGTCGGCTGGCAGTTCCGCCCGCAAGTCGTGCTCGACGGCCTCGACCGCCTGTCCTGTTTCACGCGACGCGGCATTCAGGAAGGCGACGAGACGCGGGTCGCACTCCAGCACCACCACCCTGCGCACTGAAATCCCGAAAAAGTCAGCCAGCAGGCCAATGGCCAGAGAGGTGAGGTCGTCGTCTCCCAGTATCAGGACATCCCGCCCTTCCAGCCCGTCGTGTTCGTACAGAAACACGGCGCGCCGCAACGCGGTTTCCGCTGTTGCATGAGACTGATCCAACCGCACGTCGACGGCCGGTCTCCGCTCTCCCCATGCCTCCATCCGGGCGCGCAGCGAACGCATCTCGTCGTTCAGTACGGGAAAAACCGGTCTTTGAAACCGCCGGCGGCAGCCCAGACCCAGCTGTTCTTCCACCGCATCCCGGCCGGACGAAGACAGGATCACACCCCCTCGCCGCTCCAACCAGCCTCTTTTTTCCAACTCGCCCCGGACCGCCGCAACAACCGGAACCGGCAGGCCCGTCTCCCGCGACAGGTCCCGTACGGGGATCGTGCCCGCACGATAAATCGCCCGCAACACGCGACGGACCCCTTCGGGCCCCTCGTCGAGCCGCGCATCGGCCGCGACATCCGCGAGTACGGTACCCGAATGCCCGGTGTCAATGCTTTTCGGTTTCCGTGTCCGGCGACTCACCGTCTCCGTTCTCCGATTCAGCGGACGTGTCTTTGTCCGTTTCGTCGACGCTGCCTTCCGCCGCTTCCGCTTCCTCAGGTTGCCCCTCGTCGTCCTCCGCCTCGTCGTCCTCCCATTCAAGCAGGTTCTCATCGTCCTTGCGCTTACGGAGAATCACGTAAATCAGGCTGAGACCGGAAGCATATGCGGACAGCACGTATGAACTGAATATTACCGTGAGCAGAATCAGCATGACGGCGAGAATTCCGCCGGCCAGCAGTTCGGAACCGGAAGGGATGCCGGCAGCCGGCAGAAACGCCGTAATGTCCATTGACAGCCATTCGGAGCGCGTAAAGTCAAATGGAACATACTGTCCCGCCACATAGACCATGTTGGCCAGCTTCTCCTTCATGAACAGGCCACAGGCCCAGCTCACCAGACCGAGCGAAGAGGCCATGAAGATTCCCAGAAGGACCGAACCGATGGAAACCGAGACCTTCATCCAGACCATATACAACACCAGCCGCCAGGGTTGGCTCCAGGCCAGCGAAAAGGACTGGATGGCCACCTCGAGCGCGTCTTCGCCGACCGTACCCACGACCGCAGGCGACATCGTCAGGGACACGACAAACGCGATCGATACGAAGATGGCTACCAGCGCGGCAAAAAAGATCGGAATGAATAACACACCGAATGCCAGTTCACCGGCCCAGGGAATCAGACCCGCCAGCCATCCGATCACGACGCCCGCGACAACAAGAAAGACCAGCAGCGCCAGTGTGGCCACCGGACCCCATACAACGCCGCCCCAGTTCCTTCTGATGAATCCCCAGGCGTCGCCCGAGGAATAGAAGTCGTCTCCCTTCAATTGCTGGTACGTAATCTTGCAGATCATGCACGTCGTTAAAAGCACGACCAGCCAGACATAGAGCATTGCAAGCACGTCGATCGCCGTGCCCGCCAGCGTGGCCGGAAATGGCGCCGGCCCGGGAAAGAGACCGAATCTGTGCCAGATCTCTCCCATCCGGGCGCCGGCGAGAAGGTGGTCGGCGATGGCCAGGATGGAATATCCGGCCCAGGCGATCAGCGTTCCGCACAACCCGACCCATATCTTTTTTCCGGACCATCCGAGCCGTACTACCTGAAAGATGTCCCGTATATCAAAATGCAGCCTGGACATTACACGCCCTCCTTACCGTTCGAGGCCAATAAAAAAAGGGCATAACACCGCCCTCGAAGCATGCCGAATGTGCCAAGTCACTTAAATTCATAATCTTACACGCGCAATAGTGGGCACATAAACCGCACCGGTATGATGCAAAAATGCGGGAACAAAGTCAAGGGAAATAAAAAGGATCCGGTGTTCTGTCCCGGGATCGGGTTGCCGGAATCCGACCGCCGGGTCGCCCGGCTCGCAAGGTCGGAAAGGGATATCGATTGGCCGTCGATGGAGATTGAAACGCGGGCACGTCGACAGGCTTGCTTCGACACGCTCAGCACAGGCAATGACCACGGTTCAGCGAGACGGGATGAATCGGCTGATGAATGGTGACCCGGTTTCGGGACGGGACACCACGCCTCGCCTGCGGAGCGACTTGATCAACGGACTGTCAGCGCTCGTCGGATGCTTCGGGAATCGTCAGACGGATTTGATGAAGAAACAGCGTGAGCGGCACGTTGAAGGGCCTGGAAGGTCGGTTCAGCGCCGGCTTGAAGAGGGCACCCGCCGGCAGGGGCGTGGACCCTTGCTGCAACCTGACCTGCGCGTGGCCGTCCCGCACTCCGAGTATGCGGTAACAGCCCTGTCCGAGACCCAGCGGCCACGGAGATCCGTGAGGGTCCGGGCCCGTGAGGAACAGGACGACCTCTTCGTCGATGCCGAACTCGGGAATACCGGGAATGTACAGCCTCTGGCCGTCGGCGCTTCCTCCTGGCAGCGTGAGGACGATCTCGTCGCCGGGACTGCCCTTGACCGGCGCGATTACCGTGAAACGGTGCCGCGTTACGATTTCCCCGCGACCGTCATCCATATAGCTGCTTCTAGACACACACCGTACGTGGACGATTGTCTCCGCCCTTTCGCAGAGCGAATCGAACCCGAACCGTTCCACGGTTGTCGCCTCCGTCTGCGTTATCCATACTGCAAGGACGGAAACCGCAAGAACGGATCGCATCGGACCTGACATCGGCAACCCTCTGAGTGGCATGGGTGAATGGTGCATGGCGAGTGGTCGTTTCTATCTGGAAACGCCCGTGCCCGGTCAAGGTTCCAAACATGCCGGCCGACGCCGGAATCCGGAAACCACGTGCGCCCGCCACCAACCCGCCGGTTTCAGTGTTCTGTAACGGAAACAGGCAGCGGGGACGGAACACTACGCGGCGCCGTTTTCGGCCAGAATGCCACGCCCCGGCTCCACGCCCCTTTCAAACACCCCTCGAGCGACGAGCAGCGCGGTTTCACGATCCCTGACGCTGCCGTCGAGCTGACCGTCTTCCACCGCCCTCAGTACGGCCGTGAACGCAGGCCCCGGCGTATACCCGAGTTCGATCAGGTCCCTGCCGGTAATCAGCGGTTCCGGACGTATCTCGTCGGGCTCCAGTGTTTCCAGAGCCTGACGGCAGAAATGGTAATTCTCGAGGTTCCCGTGGCTGGACAGACAGTCCACCCGGTGCAGTTCCAGGTGTTCGTCGAATCGTTCCATGCGCAGAAACCGCTTCAACCTGCTCGTACGCATCTCCCGAACGTGCATGAATCTGTGATGGTCCGCCACCAACCGAACGATGTGACGGGTCGCCTCTCCGGAAAACCGCAGCCTGAGGCAGATCTCATTCGTGATCCTTGCACCCGCGCCGGCGTGATTGTCGAACCGGATACGGTCGGCCCGTCTGAACGTCCGCGGTTTACCCACGTCATGCAACAGCACTGCCACGGCCAGTTCGGGCGACGGATTGCGCATCAGCCCCAGCATGATCAACGTGTGGGTCAACACGTCGCCTTCAGGATGATACTCAGGCGGCTGTGCGACGCCATCGAGTTCCAGGACCTCCGGCGCCACCCGCGTCATCAGCCCTGAATCAATAAGCCATCGTATCCCGAGCGGTGCGCCTCCTTCAGTCAGAATTCTTACGAATTCGTCCCGGATCCGCTCGACACTGACCAGCGCGAGGTCGTCACTCGAACGCCGTATCGCGGCAAATGTGGCTGCATCGATCCGCCAGTTCAGCCGGCAGCCGAGCCGGACGGCCCTCATCATTCGCAGATGATCTTCCGCAAACCGGTCTGCGGCCGGGCCGATCGTCCGGATCGTTTTCTGCTTGAGATCCGCCTGTCCGCCCACGTAGTCCAGCAACCGATCCGCCAGGGGGTCCCAGAACATCCCGTTTACCGTGAAATCACGACGCCTGGCATCCTCGGTCTCGTCGACGAATTCGACTGCGTCCGGGCGCCGGCCGTCGCTGTAACCCAGGTCGCGCCGAAAACGGGCAACCTCGAAGACATGCCCCGCCAGACGCACTTCCACCACGCCAAAGTGCGCGCCGACGGGTCGGGCGCTCTGAAAAATGCGGCTCACCTGGTGCGGATCGGCATCCGTGGCGATGTCGTAGTCCCGCGGCTCCAGCCCGAGCTGGAGGTCCCGCACGCATCCTCCGGCGAGCAACGCCCTGAATCCTCGCGCATCGAGTCGTCGAACCACCTCAATCGCCGTATCGAGAGCAGAAGCCATCGGGTTCAGTCCAGACGAACGGGAACCCGTTCGATCCGGGCGCCCAGCGTGCGAAGTCGTTCGTCGATGCGATCATAACCGCGATCGATCTGTTCGATATTTCGAATCTCGCTCCGGCCGTCCGCGCAGAGGCTGGCGATCAACAACGCCATCCCCGCCCTGATGTCGGGGCTTGTAATCCGCTCCCCGTACAGCTTCGACGGACCCACGACTACTGCCCTGTGCGGGTCGCAGATGATGATCTCGGCTCCCATTTCGATCAAACGGTCCAGCCAGAAAAGCCGGCTTTCGTACATTTTCTCGAAAAACAGGACGGTTCCCCGGGCCTGTGTGGCCACAACAATCGCAATGCTCATCAGATCCGCGGGGAACCCCGGCCACGGATCGTCGAATATCTTCGGAATCGCGTCTCCGGCGTCCCGGACAATTGCCAGCTTCTGATCGTCGGGAACCAGAATGTCATCTCCGTCGACCATCACCTCCACGCCGAGTCGTTCAAATACCATCAGACTTCTTCGCATATGATGCGGCGCCGCGTCTTTGATCCGTATCTCACCATGGGTAACCGCCGCGAGACCGATGAAGCTGCCCACCTCCATATAGTCAGGACCGATCGCATGTTCACCGCCGTGAAGCGCATTTACGCCTTCGACGGTCAGCTCGTTCGTGCCCACACCCGAAATCCGGGCGCCCATGGCATTGAGCAGCCGGCACAGCTCCTGCACGTGCGGTTCGGAGGCCGCGTTGCGGATGATGGTTGTGCCTTCCGCCAGGGTGGACGCCATAATGACGTTCTCCGTTCCGGTTACGCTCCGCTCATCCAGAAAAATGTCCGCGCCGGTCAATCCGTCCGGCGCCCACATTTCATAGCCGTGGCCGGTCTCGATGCGCGCACCCAGCGCCTCCAGCGCACGAAGGTGGGTGTCGAGTCGCCGGCGGCCGATTCTGTCGCCGCCGGGCCTGGGCATCGTGGCACGGCCATGGCGCGCCAGAAGCGGCCCCGCGAGAAGGATGCTGCCGCGTACCCTTCTGCAGTAGTCGGGATTCAGGGCGGTCTTGCTGAGGGAAGCCGCACAGGCGGTCAGTTCGGCGCGTCCGGGATGCTGGACCGAGACACCCAGATCGCGCAGGATTGCAATCTGGGTAAGTACGTCGCCTATCGGCGGTGCATTCTTCAACACCACCGTTTCGTCCGTCATTAACGTGGCGGCGAGGAGCGTAAGCGCGGCGTTTTTGTTGCCCAGCGGCCTGATGGTACCGGTTAGCGGATGTCCGCCTTCGATCACGAACTGTTCCATAGAGACCCACGTCCCGATGCGCCTCGGTCTGGCGAAACCAGATCCTGCGTCTTTCGCGGTAAGTTACAATATATCATATCTTTACATAACAATCAAGGTAATTTTCCGCCGCAGGCCCCGGCCTCGGGCCGCCGGAGATGCCGACCGCCGGCCCATTCAGCCGCCCGAAACGTCTGCGGCCGCGCCGGGACGGATATACAGCTGTCCGCATCCAGCCGCGATATCCACTCCCCTGCTGTAACGCACAGTTGTTGTCAGCCGCGCGTTCCTGAGGATGCGCACAAAGCTGTCGACAGCTTCCTGGGGCGGCCTCACATATGCCGTGTCCTCGACGGGATTCCAGGGAATGACATTGACTTTGCACGGTATGTCGCGTACGAGCGCAACCAGGTGCCCGGCGTCCTCCTCCGAGTCGTTCACCCCGTGCAGCAGCACGTATTCGAACGTCACACGCCTGTCGATGCGCTTCCGATAGGCCCTGACGGCCGCAAGAAGCTCCGCAATCGGCCAGCGCCGGTTGATCGACATGATTCGCGATCGCAGTGCGTCGTCAGCCGCATTGAGCGAAACCGCCAGGCCAACCTTCAGACCCTCCCGCGCCAACCTCAAAATGCCGGGCACATGGCCAACCGTCGACAGGGTAATCCTGCGTATTCCGATCGCCAGTCCGTAATCCAGGTTCATCAGACGGATTGCGCGGACGACGTTCACGTAGTTCAACAGAGGCTCTCCCATGCCCATCATGACCACATTGGTCAAATCGTCTCCCCGCGCTCTCAATTCGCGCCGGACATAGACGAGCTGGTCCAGGATTTCACCGGCGGACAGGTTGCGGAGCAGCCCCATCCGACCCGTGGCGCAGAATGTACAATCGAGGGGGCATCCCACCTGTGACGAAACGCAAAGCGTCCGCCGCCTGCCGTCGCGCATCAGAACGCTTTCGACGCGCCTGCCGTCCGGCAGTTCAAACAGATACTTCACGGTTTCACCATCGTCCGCGCCGAGTCGTTCCGCCACCTCAAGATTCAAGATCGACGCGCGCTGCGAGAGCGCGGCGCGGACCCCCCTGGAAAGGTCGGTCATCCCGGCGAAGTCGGTTGAACCGCGATTGTAAATCCAGGCGGCGATCTGCCTGGACCGATAGGGCTCCAACCCGAGGGAAGTTACGAATTCCTCGATCTCTCCGGGATAGAGTCCCTTCAGCTCCACGCGTTCGCCAGCCTGCGAAACGTCGGCCATTTGCGCATCTCCGTGTTTTAGAGTTGACGTCAGATTAAGGGTGCCGCGTTCCGGATGCAAGAGAAATTACAGGTTGACAGAAGCCGGGTTTTGACCTATCTTGAGAAGCCGTTCTTCCCTGAGATTATTCCGCTTGTTGCCGTAGGGTCATCCCAATTCCCCTGACCCCCTGGCGGCATTCCAGGTATTTACAGATATGCGTAATCGCGAATGTGATCGCACGGACCGGCCTGCACGATCCGGTCGCCGGTTCCGGCTGCCGGAGTTTGCATTTATTGTCTTGCCTGCGGCTGTCCTGGCCTGGCTCGTAGCCGCTCGGCCGCCCGAGCCTCAAACCGCGGGGAATTCCGACGTCACCCAGGAGATTTCCGCGGTTCCGGATCCGCTTCCTGTCTCACCCGAACCCCGGCTCTCGGTAATTGACGGCCGCATCCGACACAGAGAGACGTTCTGGGACGCATTGAATCGGGAAGACGTTGCCCGGTCTCAGATCCATGAGTTGCTGAATGCATTCAGGGAGGGGATCCCACGGGCGGAATTCAACCCCCGAATCGTCCTGAGCGGCGACCGTTACGTATTGGGCATGGACAGCATCGGAACCGTTCAGTCCTTTGAGTTCGTCAAGAAGGGCGTCTTCGAGACCCGGTTTGTCGCAACGCGGTTGAACGGCAGGCTGACCGCCCGGAGCGAGCAGATACACCTGGATCGCAGGATTGACGTTGTGAAGGGCGAAATTCGCAGTTCTCTCTGGAACGCCCTCTCTGAAACCGGCGAGAACCAGCACGTACTCAACGTCAAGATGACCCGCATTTTTGAGTACGATATTGATTTTATGGTCGACTGCCGCTCGGGCGACCGGTTTACCCTCGCACTGGAAAAATTCTATAAAGACGGCCGGTTCCTTCGATACGGAGATATTCTTTCCGCCGAATACCAGTCGGCCGGGAAGCGTCATCGGGCTTTTTTGTTCGAATCCGACGACGGCCACACGGCCTATTACGATTCGAACGGAAAGTCCCTGCGCGGCCTGTTTCTCAAATCTCCGTTGAACTATCGTCGAATCAGTTCCGGTTATTCCAACCGACGTTTCCACCCCATCCTGAAGAAGTACCTCCCCCACCACGGCATCGACTATGCCGCGGCGTACGGCACGCGTGTCTGGGCGACCGCCCCTGGCGTCGTCGTCTTCCGGGGTTGGAGAGGCGCCCTCGGAAAATACGTCGAAATCCGGCATCGAAACGGCTACAAGACGGGCTATGGCCACCTGAGCAGGTTTCCGCGCGGGTTGAAGGTGGGCGCACGCGTCAAACAGAAACAGACCATAGGTTTCGTTGGTTCGACCGGCCGCTCAACCGGGCCGCACCTTCATTACAACTTCTTCGTCAGAAACGGCAAGCGCTATCGCCTCGTCAACCCGGCCGGATTCGCCAATCGCTCCCGGGCCAGACAGCTTTCCCCGGATCAGATGGCGGACTTCCGCCAACAACGCGACCGGCTGCTGGCGCTGTTCGACGACCCGGGGACGTTGCTCGCGACAAACCTGCTGGCCCCACCCTGAGAAGCTGTCTTAAAATTCCCAGCGGTCTTCGCGCGGCTGCAAAAGCGCCGGTCGGCGTTGGTCAAATCCACCCGTATAAACAAATATGGGCGGATTTTCCCGCCTTGACCGCCACTTTTTCGCTCGCGCTCGGGAACTCACCGGTAATTTTATAACACCTTCTGACATCCCGAGGCAGGAT
>CAZKDZ010000033.1:0-45042 GCA_964551635.1 uncultured bacterium
CAGTGTGAAGTAGCTGAGGTTCATGTGAGCGCTTGTTTCATTTGAGGGATGGGGTATGCTCCGACGGCGACTATGCAAATTGAACTGTCCCGACGTGGCGTACTCGAAAACCACCGCCTTCCCGGATCCGGATTCGGGAGAGGGACGGAAAAGGGCCGCATTTCTTGACAATTCTGACCGGACCTGGTATCCTTAGAGGCCCTGTACCCGAATGTCGGGCACCGATTTGACCGCCAGAATCCGGAGAGGAACGAAGATGCCTGAACAAAGACCCGTAAATCCCAAGGAACTGCAGAAAGATCTGAAGGAACTCATCGAGCAGAAGTACGGCGCTCAGGTCGTGTTTCCCCAGGCTGAGGCCGAAGGGAGCAATGAAGGACCGCGTACAGAGGAAACGCAAGATGAATCGATTGATTTTGACCTGAAACCGGAAGAGCTGGAGGCCTTTCTCGATGAGTACGTGATCAAACAGGACGAGGCGAAGGAAGTGCTCGCTACGAAGATCTGCACCCACTTCAACCGGATGAAGCTGGATCGCGAAGATCCGGAATTCGAACATCGTTCCGTGGGAAACATCAAGAACAACATTCTGCTGATCGGACCGACTGGTGTGGGCAAGACCTATCTGATAAAACTGATCGCTCATCGAATCGGTGTTCCCTTTGTCAAGGGCGATGCGACGAAGTTCAGTGAAACAGGATATGTCGGAGGCGACGTAGAAGACCTGGTGCGCGAATTGGTTCGCGAGGCCGGGGGCAGCATTGAGAGGGCCCAATACGGCATTATCTACGTGGATGAAATCGACAAGATCGCTTCTACCCCCAATCTGGTGGGTCCGGACGTTTCCAGAAGCGGTGTCCAGCGCAACTTGCTCAAGCTGATGGAAGAGACTGAGGTGGACCTCAAGGCGCCACACGATCTCGCATCACAGATGGAAGCCATGATGCAGTATCAGCAAAGTGGCAAGATGGAGCGCAAGAAGATTAACACGCGAAACATCCTCTTTATCGTTAGCGGCGCGTTCAACGGGTTCGAGGAGCTGATTAAAACCCGCCTCAACCGGAACAGTCTCGGGTTCAAGGCCGAGACGGAACGGTCGCAGAACCACGAAGCGGACCGCGTCTCTTATCTGAAGCAGGCGATTACAGAGGACCTCATCGCGTTTGGTTTCGAGTCGGAATTTGTGGGGCGCCTGCCGGTCGTGGCCGTTCTCGAACCGCTTTCCGTCGAAGACTTGTATCAGATTCTGAAGAGTCCCACCAGTTCGGTCATTCTTGGAAAGAAGCGGGACTTCCAGGCCTATGGCATCGAATTGAACTTCGAGGACGCGGCGCTGCGCCGGCTTGCAGAGCAGGCATCCACGGAACAGACGGGAGCGCGAGCGCTGGTCAGCGTCTGTGAGCGGGCGCTGCTGAAATTCGAGAAGGCGCTTCCGTCCACCGATATCCGTACGTTCACGGTTACGGCCGATGTTGTGGAAGATCCAACGCTTCAGTTGCAGCAGCTGCTTGTCCACCGGGACATCTCGTCCTACGCGAAACGTTTTCTGGATGCGTACGGAATCGTCCTGACGTTTTCGGACGCGGCAAAGACGGTTTTGGCCGATACAGCGGCCCGTGACGGCGTGTCGGTCGAAGCGCTGTGCCAGACGTTATTCGACGATTACGGTCACGGCCTGAAGCTGGTGGGCAAGTCGGAGTACACGATCGACAGAGACGCGGCGGAACATGCGAAAGTGCATCTGGATCGGATGGTAAAAGCGTTCTACGGTACCATTGGAGAAAAGTCCGTGCGATCGAAATAACGTCAGCTACTGTTTGTCAGAGCCAGCCTGACAACGCCGCCGTTCTCCACGAGCAGTCGACGGGCCGTCTCCCTGGAGACGGCCCGTTTTGACATCACGATTGCCGTCTTGAGATCGCCGGCCGCAGCGAGTAACCGCCGGCTCTCTTCGCTGGAAATCCCCGTCGTTTCCATCAGAATCCGCCGGGCGCGGTCGTTCAGCTTCGCGCAGGTGGGTGTCAGGTCAACCATCAGATTGCCGTAGACCTTGCCCAGCCTGACCATGGCTGCCGTCGTGATCATGTTCAGTACGATTTTGGTCGCCGTACCGGCCTTCAGGCGAGTGGAGCCGGTAACGGCTTCAGGGCCGACTTCCGGCACAATCTTGACATCTGCGTCCACGTGTTCCGCCGCATCCGGATTGCACGTAAAAAAGACGGTCTCCGCGCCCACTCGAACCGCGTATTCAAGCGCTCCCAGCACAAACGGCGTCACGCCACTGGCCGCAATGCCCATCACGACATCCCGCTCCGACAGATTCCGGCGCCGGAGTTCGGACGCACCGTCATCCGGCCGGTCTTCGGCGCGTTCCGCCGCTCGGAGAAGCGCATCGGCGCCGCCCGCGATAATGCCCTGGACGGTACCGGGCGGGGTCCCGAAGGTAGGGGGGCACTCAGCGGCGTCGAGGACTCCGAGCCGGCCGCTGGAACCGGCGCCGACATAAAAGAGCCGGCCGCCGCTCCCTATCGCCGTGACCACCAGTTCCACGGCCTGAGCGACCCGCGGAAGGATGGCGTTCACCGCCCGTGGGACCTTGCTGTCCTCTTCATTGAGGATTTCGAGAATCCGCAGCGTGGAAGCCTCGTCGATTTGCGCGCTGGCCGGATTCCGTTGTTCCGTTGGCAGAGTTGCCCATTTTGAAGGGCACGCATCGGACATCGCCCTGTTATTCCTCTTTCTCCGCCTCGCTGCGCAGTTCCTGAAGCGTCTTGCGAAGGCTATCAACGGCTTCTCCGTAACCTGCAAAGTCGCCTATTCGAAGCCGTGACTGCGCTGTGTCGAACTGCGACAGTGCGGTCTGGCTGAGTCTTCGAAAACCCGTCGAACCAGGCAGCGGGCGGCGCGGCGCATCCGGAGTCGTTCCACGCGCTTCGATTGCCAGGTTCAGCGCTCCTTCAAGGTCTTCGGCCATCGCAAGCCGATCGCCGTGCGCCACGAGTACCCGCTTCAGTTCGGGCATTCCGCTCTGGGTGGCTCTCAGGTAAAGGGGTTCAACATAGATGAAGCCGTCTTCTATGGGCACGACGAGCAGGTTGCCCCGCAGCACGTCGGAACCCCGCTGGCTCCAGAGGGTTATTTCCCGAGAGACGTCGGTATCCTGATCGATACGGCGTTCGATCAACATCGGACCGTATACTAGTTTCTTCTTGGGCAGCTTATACACCATGAGCCGGCCGTAATTGGGACCGTCACATCTGGCAAGAAGCCACGCGATCATATTGGCTTTTCCGGCGGGTGTGGCCGGAAGCATCAATACGAACTCCTCCCGGTCCGCGTCCGGCAGTTTGACGATGATGTAATATGGCGCCATAACCCGCGGGCGTTCCGAAACACCATAGATTTCCGTCGCTGCTTCCCAGACATCCTCGCGGTTGTAGAATACCTGCGGTGAGTCCATGTGGTACGTGTTGTAAAGAGAAGACTGGATCTTGAACAGGTCTGCCGGGTAGCGGACGTGGGCGCGAAGGGCCTCCGGCATATCCTCCCTGGGCCGAAAGAGATCCGGGAAGATTTCCATGTAGGACCGTACGAGCGGATCGTCCGGATCCCATACGTAAAACGTGACCGTCCCGTCATAGGCATCGAGTGTTGCCTTGACGGCGTTGCGGATGTAATTGGCTTCCCGTACGTACGGCCGGCCGTGGGGTTCCGCGTAGGGATACATGTTGCTTTCCGTATAGGCGTCCTGTATCCAGACAAGCCGTCCGTTCACTGTGACGAGATAGGGGTCTTCGTCGAAACGGAGATACGGCGCCAGTTTCTGAAACCGCCTGGGGCCTTCGTCCCTGAACCGGCGGCCGATGTGCCGGTCGAATTGAATCCGGCTTTCAGGCTTCAGGCTCTGCGAAACCAGCAGGTAGGGATCGGCGAAGCGAAGGGCGAAGAGCAACCTTCGAACGAACGAATTGACGGGTACCCCGCCAGTACCGCTGTAGGTGGTGTAGGCGTTATCGTCGCCGCGAGGGTAGTCGAATTCCTCCGTCCGGGTGTTTACAACCACATAGTCCTGCATGGCTTCGCCATAATAGATCTCCGGGCGGTCCACCCGGATGTCCACCGACGCGCTCGGCGGAATGTCTTTGACATAGAATTTCGGAAGACCCTCTTCGCCGATTTCATTCGCCGGGCTCATGCAGAAGCCGTAGCCGTGGGTGTACACCAGGTGTCGGTTGACCCAGGTTTCGCCCTGAGTCGCCATCTGTTCCCGTGAGAATTCCCGGGCGGCCACCATCACCTGCTGGTATTCGCCATTGATCGAATACCGGTCCACGTCGATACTTCCGAAACGGTAATAGGACCGGATTTCCTGGAGCTGGCTGTAGGTTGCAATCATGGGCCGTCGGTCCCACAGAGGGATGCTGCGGATCGTGGGCAGATTGTTGCGGATATCCTGGAAATCCAGATCGGAATCCGCTGGAAACGGGACCTCCTCGATCCGATCCAGGCCATACGCTCTCTGCGTGTGTTCTATGGTTCTCCGAATGTAGGGTTCCTCGAGTCTCAGTTCATCGGGCTTGACCACGAACTGTTCGAAGAGAATCGGAAACAGCCAGCTGAGCAGCAGGATTGCCGAGACATAGGCTGTGCCGCCGCCGGCGACGGGCCACCACTTCTTGCCACGCAGGTTGTAAACCAGCAGAGCGCCGAGAAGGATGGAGAGGACCATCATCAGACGGTAGATGTATACCTGCACATGGACATCGGTGTAGCCTGCGCCGAAGAAGGCGTCCTTGCGAAAGGAATAGAGGATTTCGTATTCCTTGAGCCAATACCACCAGGCAAAGATGAATGCAAGAATCGCCGTCAGTGCGGAAAGGTGGGCACGGACGTACGGGGTGGATGACCAGCCACGCTCTGCCTTGCGCAGCGCCCGGTCCTGATGATAGGAGAAACTGACGAGGACGATGTTGAGAATGACGGAGAACGCCAGCCAGCCCTGCACGAAGTTGTAGGTGGGAAGCTTGAAGAAGTAGAAGCTGAGGTCGTTGGCGAAGACAGGGTCGGTGAGCCCGAATTGGACCGGATAGAAATAGCGCAGCAGCGGCAACCAGGCTGCGGCGCCGATCAGGCCGGTTGCCGCGGTCAAAAGGGTGATTGCGGCCAACCAGAGGATGAACTGGCGCTTGCGTCGTTCCGGCAGTACCGGCTCCGTGTCGGCAACGAGGACCTCGAGCGCCATCTCGCGGGTCTGTCGGCCGTACTTGCGCGCAATGCGGATGTTGACCAGCGTGATGACAGCAAACGTGGACGCGAAGGCAAAAAACGAACAAAGGCGGGCGAGGGCAGTGGTGACGAGGACGGACCCGTATCCAAGGTTCTGAAACCATAGCCAGTCCGTATAAAAGTACACACACAGGCGAAGGCACGTGTATCCGACAAGCAATCCGGCCAATGGAAGAAGAAACTTGAGCGTTCGTTTTGACATTGCGCGGCTTCGTGTTTTCGTTAAGGCGATGACATTCTCTAACTTATGAAATATAAGCAGGATAGATAACCCTAACAAGCGGATTTTCCCGAAAATCGACGCCGAGACTGGAAAACCCTTGACAATTTTCGCAAGGTTGATATCATATCTTGCTTTGAATGGTCGCAGAATCTTCCAACACGCCCGGCAAAGCGATACACGTGGCGAGGCGCCGCGCTGAATGGGACGGCGGGGACTCCGGTGAATTGCGGCGCCGACTGTGAAGACAATCCGCTGGGAAAAAAGCGGAAAACCAACACCTCCGTATACAGGAACAGCGACAGGTATGGATACCGCAAGCGTCGACGTTGCCAGCGCAGGTATGACAGGTGTGGCCGATCACGAGGCGTCATTCGCACATCGGCGGTTGCGCAGGGATGCGTTCTGGAAAGCGATTCCGGCGTACGCGGATGTGGATGCAAATACATTTCACTCGCATCTTTTTCAGGCGCGTAATTCGCCAACCAGCGTGGAGAGTCTTCAGGAAGCGCTCGGTGGGCTGGTCGAGCCGGATTTTTACGCGGATCTCCGCGAAGGCTTGAGCAGGGCGCCGATGAGCATACGGATTTCGCCGTATATCATGAGCCTGATCGACTGGGATGATCCGTATGGAGATCCGCTGCGTACGCAGTTCCTGCCTCTGGCCTCGCAGCAGCTTCCCGATCACCCCGAGCTCTACCTGGATTCGTTGAATGAACAGGGCGATTCTCCGGTGCCGGGGCTTACCCACCGGTATCCGGACAGGGCGCTCTTTCTTACGCTGGACACCTGTCCGGTCTACTGTCGCTTCTGCACGCGCAGTTATGCCGTGGGGCTCGATACGGATGGCGTGGAGAAGGTCCGTCTGAGCGCCAACAGGAAACGCTGGTCTCTGGTCTTCGACTATTTGAGGTCGCGCCCCGAGGTGGAAGACGTTGTCGTCAGCGGTGGTGACGTTTACAATCTAAGGGCGGCGCAGATCCGGGAGGTAGGAGAGACCCTGTTGGACATTCCGCATATTCGCAGGTTTCGTTTTGCAACCAAGGGCCCCGCGGTCATGCCGGGGAAGCTCCTGAGCGACCGTGAATGGGTGGATGCGCTCGTGGACGTGGTGGACCGGGGACGCAGGATGCACAAGGAAGTGGTCTTGCATACCCACTTCAACCATCCGGGTGAAATAACGGGCGTGACGCAGGATGCGATGGGACTCCTGATGGAGCGGGGGGTTACGGTACGGAACCAGGCCGTGCTTCAGCGCGGTGTAAACGACGACGCGCTCACGATGCAGATACTCGTGAAACGTTTGAGTTACCTGAATATTCAGCCGTATTACGTGTTCTTTCACGATCTGGTGCAAGGAGTCGAGGACCTGCGCACAACGCTGCGCGCCGGCCTTGAAATTGAGAAAACGCTGAGGGGCGCGACTGCCGGGTTCAATACGCCGACGTTCATTGTGGACACATTGGGCGGCGGCGGTAAACGAGACGGACATTCCTACGAACACTACGACGAAGAAACGGGAATCGCGGTGTTTGCAAGTCCCACCGTGCGGCCGGGAGAACATTTTTTCTATTTCGATCCGATCGACTGTCTCGCGCCCGATATCCGGCAGCGCTGGACGGATTCAGGAGAAAGACATGCGATGATGGAAAATGCCCTCGCGCGCGCCGGTTAGTTCGTGCGCGTCCGGCAGGCTCAGGATTCGTATTGGATGGGGTCGGGGGTGCCGGCCGTCTGAAAGGCCTTGAGACGGAGGATGCAGCTGTCGCAGCGACCGCAGGCGCGGTCGCTGTTTCTGTAGCACGACCAGGTGAGGTGAAGCGGGGCGCCCAGTTTCACGCCAAGTCGGACGATCTGATGCTTCCTGAGGTGGATAACCGGCGTAAGGATTCTGATTTGGGATTCCGGGCGGGTCCCGGCATCCGCGGCACGGGCAAACGCGTCACAGAACGCTTGCGTGCAATCGGGATATCCGGAACTGTCTTCTTCGACGGCCCCCAGATACACACTCGACGCGCCCATGGACTCGGCCCAGGAAACCCCGAAACTGAGAAAGAGTGCATTTCGGAATGGTACATACGTGGCTGGAACGTCGTTCCGCTCGATGTCGGCATCGGGAACGGGTACGTTGCGGTCCGTCAGCGCAGAACCACCCGCTTGCAGGAGCGCGTCCGTTTCCGCGGCCAGGCGACGGCGCATCGGTACGCCGTAATAACCGGCGATTTCCAGGAACGCCCGGCGTTCACGGGTGTTTGTCCGTTGGCCGTAGTCCAGGAAAAAAAGAGCGAGGTCGAAATGCTGTCGGGCGACGGCGGCGGTGACGCAGCTGTCCAGACCTCCGCTGAGCAGAACGACGGCGAGTCGTTTCACGCACCTCTCACGGTCGCGAGCGTCCGCTTCATGTACGAGGCCAGATCGTCCATGAGCGAGTACACGGTAGGCAGGATGACCAGCGTAAGAATCGTCGAGACCGTCAACCCCGAGATAACCACGAAGCCGATAGGACCCCATCGGCGCGCGGTCCCTTCAGCCGTGCCGTAGATCATCGGCAGAACCAGGGGCGTGAGGCCCAGGATCGTCGTGGTCGCTGTCATGAGGATGGGACGCAATCGGTCCTGGCCGCCACGAATGATGGCGTCACGACGGTAGAGGCCCTGTTTGCGATAGCGATTGATATGGTCTACCAGGACGATGCCGTTGTTCACAACGATGCCGAAAAGTATCAGCAGACCGTAGGTTGCGTTGCTGTCCATCGGGATGTTGAAGGCATACAGCGCGAACGAAACGCCAATGAACGCGAAACAGATCGAAAACATGATCGTGAACGGGTGCGCATAGGACTCAAAGAGAGCGGCCATAATCATATAGACGAGTAGCACAGCGAAGATCATGGTCAGGTTGGTCTCTCCCTGCTCCTGGTTCATCCATCGGAAGCGCCGGTCCATCTGCCACGAGTACCCGGCCGGCAAGGGTATCGCGCGCATCCGCCGGCTCATTTCACGTCCGACTGAAAACACGGCCTGCTGTTCCGTATTGGCGAATACGGTAAGCGTGGACATCCGGTTTTCGCGCTCGAGCGCCTGGGGACCCTTGCGTACGCGGAAATCCGCCAGACTGGCGAACGAGACCATATTTCCGGCGTCGCTCTCGAAGTACGTGTTCCTGAGCTGCTCCAGAGTGGCCCTGTCCTCTTCCTTAAGCTGCACGGCAATGTCGATTTCCCCGTTCTCGGTCTTGAATTTGCTGTTGCCCCGGGTCCCCAACGCACTGGCAACGGTAGTTGCCACCTGCCATGGCGTCAGCCCGTAACGCCTGGCGCGTCGCCGGTTGATGGTGACCTGGATTTCCTCGTTGCCGGACTCCAGGCTGGTTTCCACTTCGTGAACCCCGCGAATGCCCTGCAGTCGCAGTCGGATATCCTCCGCCAGCATCGCAAGTACGTCCGGGTTTCGGCCCTTGATTTCAACGCCGGCGCCGGTGGAACTGCTGCCCCAGGTTCTCCCGGATTTGAACCGTACGCCCGGAATGTCCGTAGGCAACAAGGCCTTGACCTTGCGTGTCACCACATCGGTTGAAAGCCGTCCCTCGTCGGCCGGGACAAGATAGAGCGTAATGCGGTTGCTCCGTCTGTCGCTGTACCGGCTGCTCATGGCCGCGATATCCAGGCTGTCCTTTTGCGGCAGCAGGATGCCCTCGATGCGTTCGAAGAGCGCCAGCGCATCCTGGATGTCGTAGCTTCGAGGCAGTTCGACCGAGATATCGACCCGGCGGGTCGGCTGCCAGCGATAGGGCTGCTGTTCTATCTGCGTGAAGAAATAATAGCCGGCGCCGAGAAGCCCGCACGCGATCGAAACGGTCGTCCACCGGTAGCGGAGCGTGTTGACCACCAGACGGGAATACAGATGCCTGATGCCGCGAGTCTTTCGGGAAAAATAGATCAGACTGCCGGCAACGGCCAGCAGCACGAATAACAACAGCCATGCCACCGACGGTATCGCTGCCAGGCCCGACAGCATACTGATTGCGCCTTCCCGGAGCCATGAGGCGGTTTCCCGCACACCTTCTTTGTAGAACACGTAACCGCAGAGCCCCAGCAACAGGATTACGAACGCCGATTTCAGCCAGCGGTCCAGTCGGGAAGCGCTGTCGTTGAATGCCCTGGATGCCGCCAGCGGGATCAGGGAGAGCGCCACGCAGAAGGACGCGCCGACTGAAATACAAACCGTTAGCGCGAAGTCCCTCATAAACAGCGCGCTCCGGGAGTCGGTCACGAAGATGATGGGCACGAAGACACACACGGTCGTCAGCGAGGCTGCAAGAACCGGAATGCCGATTTCCCTGCTGCCTTCGAGTGCGGCGTTCAAGGGTGTCTGGCCCTCGTCGTACCTCTTTCTGAAGATATTTTCCAGTGCGACGACGGCGGGATCGACGAGCATGCCGATCGCGACCATCAGACCCATCATGGACATCAGGTTGAGTGTGATATTGGACCCGAAGACCTGCCTCAGGATGTACATCACCATAAATACCGTGATGGCCGAAATCGGGATCGCTGATCCGATAATGAGCGTGCTGCGAAAATTCCTGAGAAACACGAAAATGACGATGATGGCCAGGAAACCGCCCATCATGGCCGACTGGGTGAGACTTTGAATGCCAGTGGTAACGTCGAGTGACCGGTCACGGATTGGCTGCGTCCTGATTTTATCGACCCCGATGTCATTTCGGATGCGCTCGAATTCTGCCTTGACCCGGTCCGCGGTAGCCACCAGGTTGGCCGAGGAGGCCTTGCGGATGTCTATCGTTACCGCATTCCGGCCGTCCAGGCGTTCGAAGTCCTCTTCTACCGGATAATCGTACGTAACGTCCGCAATGTCAGCCACTTCGACGCCCGTGCGCAGAGGAAGACGCCGGATCTGGTCTACATTGTCGAATTCACCAATGGTCCGTGCGGCCAGGCGTTTTTCGGCTTCGTTGACGTATCCCGCCGATATGTTGACGTTGTTTGAGCTGATCGCTCTATTCAGTGTCCGTATGTCCAGATTGTGTGTGTGCAACAGGTTCTGGTCGACTTCAATCAGCAGGTCTTTTTCGCGCAGGCCCCGTACCTCAACGCTGCCAACGCCCTCCAGCCGCTGCAGGCGCGGCAGAATCGTGTATTCATAAATGCTTGCCAGTTCGGACTGATCCTCACCCTGCCAGCTCAACGCGTACGTCAGCACGGGGAAATCTTCGGTATTCCAGCGCCGGATCGAAATCCGCTCCACGTCGTCGGGAAGGTCGTTCCTTACCTGGTCGAGACGGTCCCTGACGTGGACCGCCATGAGGTCCATATCCGTATTGAGTTCGAATTCCAGCCGGACATAGCCCCGATTGGCGTACGATCTTGAGCTCAGCTGCTTGACGTTGGAGAGCGTACCCATCACTTCTTCCAGCGGCTGGACGATTTCACGTTCGATCTCTTCCGGTGAGGAGGAGGGGTAGTCCACGTTCACGTACATCACAGGAAATGTGATATCGGGCAAATACTCCAGCGGCAGCCGGAGGAGGGAAATCGTTCCCATCACGACGACACTGAGAGTCAGCATCACCGCCGTTATGGGTTTGTGTATGGCGTACTCGGAGATTTTCATCGCGGATCGACTTCCTTAAATCAGCATCTTAATTGTCGTCTTCCCGTTCGCTCAACAGATCTCCGCGCTGTAGCCGTTCCGCGTTTTCGGTGGACCACAGAATGGCCTTCATGACCTTCTGGGCGGTGATGTAACGCGTGGCCGCCAGCAGATGCATGCGCTTTTCCTCCGGATCGTCCGTGAGTTCGAAGTGACGGAACGCCACCTCCAGGACCTGGAACATATGCAGTTCGGCATCTTCCCTGAGCATAATGTGGGCGAGGGCGTGTTTCAGGCGGGTCGTATCGCGCCCTTCCTCCAGGTACTGGTTCACGAGTATCTCGGCTTCATACACCTTTTGGAAATCCGCGAATTCCCTCAGACGGTCGAGCATCTGGGCTTCGGATTCGAATGTGCCGTTGAGTCGCTGTCCGGGCTTGGGTACCCGGGCGGCAGGCATATTGAGCCAGCGCAGATAGGTGAGAAATACCGCGCCGTGGAAAATACCACGAAGCAGGTCGCGTGACGGGGCCCGTTGAAAGGCACGGTAGAGGGCGTGCGCATAGGAATAGATATTGGCAACGTCGTGCCAGTCGTCCTCGTTCTTCAGGTGAAAGCGGGCCGTACGGATGGCGCCGGCGTAGACCATGGACCTGCAAATCTCCGCGGGGTCGACGCCGCTTCGGAGAAGGGCTTCGATTTCCGAGACGATGGGCCCTTCCTCTTCTCCCAGCAATACGTGGGCGAAGGCCGACGTGTCCAGAGGGGCATCGTTCAACTGGTTCTGCTTCCAAATGTCGTCCAGGCGTGTGAAGACATCCTCGAGGATCGGGACGCTTTCCTGCCAGCGGGCGGTCTCCTCGTGGCGCGTTCGGGTGACAAGGTCGATGACAATCGGGCGCAGGATTTCGCTTGCCCCCTGCCATTCAACGTAATCCAGCGCCTCGAAGAGCTTGTTGGCAAAATCCAGCGCGTGGCCGTCGCCCGTGAGATAGAAGTCGGTCGCGGCCGTGAAAACCAGGTCGGCAATGGCGTCCTTTGAAACACCTCTGTCGTTTAGCGTGATCAGAATTCGCTGGGCCGCGTTGCTGTTGCGCTGTTCCACCAGTCGCCTGAACCAGCGTTTGTACGTTGCCAGATCGGGCTCGTCCATCGCCATCGGAAAGGGAAATCCCTGTCTGCGGGAGCCGCCGGTGGTACGCCTTGAAATCTGCACGAGGCCGTGCACGAGAAAAAGATTGTAATCCTCCTCGGCGATGTCGTGCCAGAGGTTGGCGCAAAGCGCCAGGATGGCCAGCCCCGAGGAGAAGCCATCGGTGGTCTTGTACGATCCGTAGAACAGGCCCTGTTGGATAATCTCCTGCGGTGACGCGCCGGCGTGACGCAGTGCCGTCACACCCTTCGCGATAATGAGCGAACTTCTGTCTTTCAGTCCCTGTTCGAGGATATAACGACCACGGTCGACCATTCTCTTGCGGGCAGCCTGCCGTTCGTCCGCGGCCATGCCGATGTGGAGGAACCCGTCTTCCCTGACCTCCACCGGAAAGCTCTTCAGATCGTTTCCGGAGCCGGACGTTTCAAAGCAACCTCCGGTCTTGAGGTCGAACTCCCAGTGGTGCCAGTGGCAGATGAGAACGCCGTCACGGACGCTGCCCTTGGACATGGGATAACCCATGTGCGGACAACGATTGTCCACGGCCTGGAATTCACCGTTGAACAGGAAGACGGCGATGTGGGAGCCGTTGACGGTAAAGGGCTTGCCTTCCCCCTCGATGAATTCATCCGCCGGGCACAGACGGTGGTAGACAAGGCTGTCCGGATCGACGTCGTCGCGGGGCGTCTGCGGGATCATCTCGCCGTCGAGCGAGGCCGGCGCGGCGCCGTGTGCGGTGGTATCCATCCTGTGATCTCCTGTGTTTCGAAATGGTGTTTTCCATCTTCTGCACAAAATATACCAATGGTCGCAGGGAATCGCAATGCGCAATGACGCCTTGCAGGTCGCGGCGAGTCAGCGAATGCGCCCGTCCGGAACTCCCGGGATCCAGGCGGCAATCAGATCAATGTTTCCACGAACGCGCGGCTGACCGGGTCCAGTCTCCTGTAATCCGGGATCTCGTATCGGTTCCCGTCCGCGTCTCTGAGAAGAATCCGGCCACCGGACATGATGCGTATGTCACGTCTCCGGCTGCGGACCTCGAACACGCGGTGGCCGCTGTCGGTTTCCACATCCCATTTCGGGATGTGGAAGTTCTCCTCAAGCTTGTTTACCTGGAGAATGACCGGCGCGAAATACGTGCGTTCCAGGTCGGCCTCCAGGATCGTTCGACTTTCCTCATCCAGTCCCGCAATGTCACGAATCAACCCGATCTCCGAGCCGTCGTCGCCCTTGAGAACGATGAACTGGCCCGCAGCCGTGAGCGGAAATGCACGAAGCGCGGTTACCGGCAGCCTTCCGTCTTCGCCATCCAGGATCAGGTCGTTGTATTCATCCAGAAAGAGTCGTATCCGGCCGGGATCCAGCAGAGAAAGTTCCTTTTCGAGACGATATTCTTCCTGCATTGCGTTTCACCGGTTCTGCGGTCGGCATGAATACGCCCCGGGCTACCAGGCGCGCAGTTTGGACATTTCGGTCTGCATGCGGCAGAGGCGGGCATAGATCCCGTCCTGCCTGATGAGCTCGTCGTGCGTTCCGATCTCCGCCAGTTCGCCCTTGTCCAGAATCAGCAGACGGTTGGCATTTTTCAGCGTCGACAGGCGATGAGCAATTGCGAAGGTGGTTCTGCCCGTGATCAGACGCGCGATGGCGTCCTGTATCTGGGCTTCGGTCTCCGTGTCGACGCTGGCCGTAGCTTCGTCCAGAATGAGAATGCGTGGGTTCCTCAATATGGCCCGCGCGATGGAAAGGCGCTGGCGTTCACCTCCCGAGACGCGAAGGCCGCGTTCGCCCACCGACGTGTCGTAGCCTTCCGGAAAATCCAATATGAAATCGTGTGCATTTGCCGCTTTTGCGGCGGCGACAATCTCATCCAGCGTGGCGTCCGGCTTGCCGTAGCCGATGTTTTCCGCAACGGAACCGTTGAACAGAAACGGATCCTGCAGCACCACGCCGATCTGGGCCCTGAGGGACTTGAGAGTGACTTCTCTGATATCCTGTCCGTCGACCCGGATTGTGCCGTTCTGAATATCGTAGAAACGGCAGATCAGGTTGATGAGCGTACTCTTCCCTGCGCCGCTGTGGCCGGCCAGCCCGATCATTTCCCCCGGTTCCACCCTGAAATTCAGGTCTTTGAGGATGGGTTTGCCGGGTTCGTATGAAAACGTGACATCGGTAAATTCGACGGAACCCGAGATTCGCGGCATGGTGACGGCGTCGGGCCTGTCCGCCACGTCGGACTGTGTATCGAGGACTTCGAATATCCGCTCGGCCGACGTTGCCGCACGCTGGAAACGGTGGTTGAGACGGCACAGGCTTTCCACCGGACCGTAGAATTGCCACATGTATCCGGTGAAGGCCACGAATTCGCCGATTGAAAGGGTGCCGCCAAGGACTTTGTTGCCGCCCATCCACCAGATGATGAGGGTGCCCAGAGAGGTGAGGAACGTCATTATGGGTGTAAAAACGCTTCGAACCCTCGCCACGCGGACTTCGCCCGAGAGCAGGCCCCAACTCCGGTTCTCGAACTTGCTGACCTCACGCTTTTCCTGTGCAAACGCCTTTACGACACGCACCCCGGGGATCGTATCAGCCAGCAGGGCGTGGATGTCCGCCCACCGGCGCCAGAGGCCATGATAGAGGTCGTGCAGCTTTCGTCCGAAGTGCCGTGTAAACAGGATCAGAAGGGGAGTGGGCAACAGGACGAACGCCGCCAGTCCGGGATTCAGGGAGAAGAGAATGATGCAGATGATGACGATGGTGGCGACGTCTCTGATGATTTCCTGGAGGCCGTCCGAGATGAAGTCCTGAAGTCGACTCACGTCCTGTGTGATATTCGACATGATTCTCCCGGTTTCCCGTTCATTGTAGAAGCTGAGCGAGAGATAGTGGAGATGTCGATAGACCTCTTTGCGAAGATCGAAAGTGATTCTCTGACCGAGCTTCGCAAGGAGAAACGTGCGAACGGCGCTGAGCCCGTTTCGGGATACGTTGACCAGCAAAAGGAGGAGCACCAGTACGGCAAGCAGCGAGCGCTTGTCGGTCCCCGCGGGAGGCGTCTGATCCGGCGCCTGGCTCCTTGGAACTGAAGAACGCGGTTCGGCGGGAATCAGGGACGCCGCCGGCGTCGAGCCGACCCCGTCGGCCACAAGCACTTCGTCTATAAGGGTACGCATCAGCAGAGGCGGCGTGAGACCGATGAACGTGGCGGTGAGCAAGAGGAGGAGACTCCCCACGGCCATCTGCCAATACGGATTCGCGTAACCAAGGAGACGAGCGAACAGCTTGCGTGAATCCAGACACATCGGACAGACGCCCATCCAGTGCGGGATCACCTGCTGGCATCTTTCGCAGCGCTTCCTGCGTCCGGCCAAAACGTCTACGCTGGAGCTGACAATCCGCTTGTCATCGGGTACGGGTTTGGCCTGGCGGACGAGCCGCTCGATCCGGGGGGGAATCTGCGTGAACTTGGAGAGCAGGGACTTTGTAAAAAAGGCCAGGGATGCGCCGCTTCCCGGCGTCGAGACCTTCAGGACCCCGCTGCCGAAGAGTTCCCGGATTTCCACACGCTCGACGTCAACGAGGGGAACACATACGGTCTCCGGAGATCCGGGATCGGACGGGCTGATCCCCACCAACCGGCGCCGGGTTGCCACGAGCCAGGCTGCCCCGTAGGAGCCGTCGAACCTCAGATCGGAGGCGGCGGAGAGCAGAATCTCCTCGTCCGGTTCGAGAACGGCGCGTGCGGCGGCAAGAATGTCTTCGGGGATTTCCTCAAGGAGTGACGTTTCCGAGGAGATCTGACCAGGCGTGTTCACGTGAGATCCTGAATTCACGAATCGAGGGCAATGGAAAGCGCCCATTCGAAGCGCGGGCGCCGCTATTTGAAAAATAGCCCGACACCGGCCCGGAGTCAAGCGCCGAATAATCCAACCTGAGGTTCGGCGTACGTTTTCCGGCCGGTGTCAGACGTTGAAATTGCTGGAAAAACTGGATACTTGCCGCATCCTTTCAAAATACCTATAATGGATAGCGAAATGGGCGAAATTTCAATCAAGCGCCGACCGCGGGGGCCCGTGCCGGCGGAGAGCGCGCGGTACGCCGCGGATTCGCGGGATAACCGTGCCTCCTCCCACCAGACCGTAACCGGACGTATCGAAACCACGGAATTCCATCTGGGGTATACGCTGGCGGGAGGACAGGTCTTCCGGTGGGGCAGGGACAGGGATGGATGGTGGAAAGGCGTTGCCTGGGACACGGTGTTTCATCTGCGTCAGGTGGGCGATACGCTGCTGTACCGCGCGGGGGCGTCACACGTCCCGACCTATCTGGGGGAGATGACCGTTGCCGGTTTTCTCGAGTGGTACCTGAGATTGAACGAAAGACCCCGGATTCGGGTCCCGCGAAGAGACGGGTACCTGCGCCGTGCGAGGGATCTGCTGAAGGGGTTCCGGTTTGTCCGGCAGATGCCCTTCGAGTGCGTGATTTCCTATATTCTGTCGGTGCAGGCCCATATGAATCTGACCAAACGGAGGGTCAATTTCCTGGCTGGGTCGTGGGGCCGCGAAGTCGAGTTCATGGGAAGCAAATACTGCATGTTTCCCGAACCCGCTGCATTGGCGCGGCTGGAGGGTCCGTACTTCAGGGCCAACCGTTTCGGATGGCGGTCCGAACGGGTGGCTGAAACGGCCCGATTCGTAGCCGGTTGCGCGGGAGGCGATCCGGGGAATTTGTCCCTGGACGACTGGCGTGAAATCGTGGATGCATTGAAAGAACAGGCAGGTACCGGCGTCGGTCTGAAGGTCGGCAAGTGCATAGATCTATTTGCGCTTGAACGGCTCGATGCCGTGCCTGTGGATACGTGGGTGCTCAAATTGGCCCGTGAATGGTACAATGTCAAGGGTTCGGACAGAAAGGTCTGTGCGTGGGCGGAGGCGAGGGGAGGCAGGTACGCCGGATACATGAACGAGTACCTGTTTGCGTACTACCGAGAGCTGAACGGCGCTTCCCTGGACGACCGGGTCATCTCGTTCTGCGCTTCGGACGCACCATCCGCGGAGCTGCCCGTGCTGGATGAATAGGTAACGTACGTCCCGCGTTTCTGCTATCGCCTTGCCTGCGGACCGCAGCGCCGGCGAGAGTTCTACCCGGTCCCGCCTCATCTGAGTCGATCTCCGGTTGACGACGTCGTCCCGTACCCGATACCCCGATCGAACTGCCACCGGAATGATACACGTATCGGTCATCATCCCTACTTACAACCGCTCGGTGTTTCTGAAGAGGACGCTGGAGCAGGTGTTGGGCCAGTCCTACCCCTCGTTCGAAGTCATCGTTGTCGATCAGACCGACAGGCACCCGCCCGAGATAAGGAAGTTCCTGGCGTCCATCCGTGCGCGCATCCGGTACGTTCGTACGGAGACGGCGTGCGGGACCCGAGCGAAGAACCTGGGGTTGAACATCGCTCGAGGTGAAGTGGTACTCTGTCTTGACGACGACGTTGACTTGCCTGGCGATTTTATATCGACGCATATGCGCAACTACGCCTCCGGGGATGTCAGCGCCGTGGCCGGCCGGATCATAAGTTCAAAGAGCCAGGGACGGCGCGAGCCGAGGCGTTGCGGCGAAGTAACCTGGTTCGGTCACGTGATCTCGAATTTCTACGCGACGCGCCGCCGGAGCGTCACGCATGGAGGGGGAGGCAATCTTTCCTTTCTTCGAAGACAGGCGCTTCTGTGTGGAGGATTCGATGAGCAGTTTGCCGGCAGCCAGCTTCGGGAAGAGACGGATTTCTGTCTCCGCTATCTCGAGTACGGAGACGGCCGCATGGTTTTCGAACCTGAAGCCGTAGTCTTCCACCACGCGGCGCCCTTCGGAGGTTGCCGCGTTTCCGATCAGGCTGCCGACCCGCTGACCTATGCCAACGAGTTTTACTTCTGGCTGAAACACTGTGACGTACGGCTTGCGCCGTACTTTATTCTGAATCTTTTCGTCCGGTTCTTTATTCTTCGCGGCCGCTTTGGCGCAGCAGGTTACTGGTGGACCATGCCGCGGAAGCTGCAGGCGCTGGTACGGGGAATCCGTATGGGGATGGGTCTGTACCGGAAATCATGCAGGGGGGGCGCATTTGCGAGGCGCAATGGCCGACCGTAACGAGGAAGAGGCGCGAAACGCGATGGATCTTGCGACGCTCTCCCGCGGCGTGGGCGTCAATCTCCTGGCGCTGTTTTCAAAGCTGGGCCGTCCGGCGTTCTATCTCCTTGCCGCGCGTCTCTATTCCACTGCTTCCTACGGACTCTACTACCTTGCCTGGACCTGGGTGAATCTGTTTTCCAGATTCGCGTTCTTCGGTCTCGACAAGGCATTGCTGCGGCAGGTGGCACACCATCAATCCAGGGGTGAAAGGCGACGGGCCCTCGGGTGTGTCAGGAGCGCCTTGTTCGCGGGAGGCGTTCTGAGCCTCGGTGTGAGCCTGGGCTGCTATCTGTTTTCGGACGCGCTTGCAGGGCTGATCGGTCGCGAGCGGGTGGACATCGCACTCCGATGGATGGCATTCGTGGTCTTTTTCCAGACCGTTGGCGGGCTGCTGCTGCAGATACCGATCGCGCACAAGGTGATGGAATACCAGCTGTACGTCAAAGGACTCACCGAACCCGCGTTGTTGATCGGTTTTGCGATCATGTTCTACCTTCTGGGGATGGAACTGACCGGGATCTGCGCGGCGTATCTGGCGGCAACGACGGTCGTATTTTTCTGTTCCATTTTGCCCGTTTTCAGGTTTTATCCCTGGCGATCGTGGTCCGAAAAGGGAAATGGGCCGGAGCGCCAACTCTTTCGCTTTTCGTTGTCGATGTTTCTGATCGACCTGATCGCGGAACTGAACGGACGGTTGGACGTCGTGATCGTCGGGTCGTTTATCGAACCCGAAACCATCGCCGTATACGGCGTAATGATCCAGCTGGCGGGAATCGTGCGCGCCGTCTCCGGCGCCTTCGATCCGATCGCGAACCCGTTCTTCGCGGAATACCACGCCCGGGGTGAGATCTCGCGTCTGGACGAATTCTTCAAACTCGTGACACGATGGGTGACGCTGGCCACCATTCCCATTCTTCTTGTATTCGCCTTGAACGGAAGCCAGATTGCCGCATTCGTCGGAACGGAGTTCTCGGCCGGTTATCCATGGCTGCTGATTCTGTTGTTCGGCGCCGCCGCAACGGGTCTGCTGGGCCTGTCCGGTTACGTCCTGGTGATGACCGGGCATCCCGACGCGCTCATGGGCGTCAGAGTCGTAACGCTTCTGATCAGCGGGACTGGCACATACGTCCTGGTACGCCGGTTCGGCCCGACGGGCGCCGCAATCGGCGCCGCCTTCACGGCATTTCTGTCGCCGGCTCTCTCCTCCTGGTGGGTGTTTCGACGGTTGAACATTCACGCGTTTTCGATCAAACTCTGGAAACCCCTTCTTGCCGGCTGTGCGACCGCGGTTCTGACGATGGGATTCGGACCTCGTGCTCCGGTCGCGCCGCTGTCGGATGTTCTGGGTCACGCCGCTCTGGTTTTTCTGTCGTTCGGCGGATTTCTCTACCTGTTTGGCATCGAAGACGAAGAAAAGCAATTCGGCTTGCGGGTCTATCGCAGGATCAGACGCATCTTCCATGAGGAGGCGAGGTGAGAGTCTGTATTGACGCGCGAGAGATCCGGGACGTTGAAACCGGCGTCGGCCGGTACGCGTTCAGCCTGGTCCGGGAGATCGCCCGGCTGGACCGGCACAACGAATACCTGCTGCTCAGACGGGCGACCTACCCGCGTCCGATTGTGGCGCAACCCAATTTTACGGACATCGCGGTTCCTTTCGGGATCTCAACAGGTCGAAATCTCCTCGGAGGGGCGAGGGTTGTGAACCCGCTCCAGGCCGACATCTATCATTGTCTCTTCCATCTTCTTCCCCTGGGTGTTCGCGCCAGGAGGATCGTCCTTACCCTCCATGACCTGATCTGGATCAATTATCCGGACATTGCCTATGAAGCGCGCTGGCGAGGCTGGATGGCTCGGCGATTCGCGGGTCCATGGATCGGCAGTTCCGTCAGAAAGGCGCATCACGTGATCACGGTATCGGAAACGACCCGGCAGGACGCACTCGCGCGATATCCGGGGCCGCCTTCCAGATTCACGGTCATACATCACGGAAGCGACGGGTCCACAGCCGGCAACGTCGATTCCCGCGATCTTCCCGATGCCTGCCGGGGCCGGCGGTTCATCTTTTCCCTGGGAAACACAAAACCGTACAAGAACATCCGACGTCTGATCGAAGCCTTCGGCCTGGTCTCGAAACAATGTCCCGATCTGTCCCTGCTGATCAGCGGTCGGGGCGACGGATACTCGACCCTTGCTGAACTCACCCGGAACCTGGGGATCGCTCGAAACGTCATATTTACCGAGCAACTGAGCGACGGCCAGGTTCGCGCCTGCTTCGAGGAAGCCGTATTCTTCGCGTTTCCATCGATTGCCGAAGGGTTCGGACTACCCGTAATCGAGGCGATGGCGAGCGGCTGTCCGGTATTGACGTCCGATACTTCGTCGCTTTCGGAAATCTCAGGCGACGCGGCGGTTCTCGTCGACCCGATGGACGTCGGATCCATTGCGGGCGGGATGACGCGACTGATCCGGGATGAGGCGTTGCGGCAACGCCTCGTGGTCAGCGGACGGCGTCAGGCGGCCGGTTTCACCTGGAAGGACTGCGCGCGAAAGACGATCGGGGTCTACAATGAGATATTGTCGGTGTAATCCGTCGGTTGAGTGCATATCGATATGCTGAACGTCCGGCTGACATGCTGGATCGCCTGCTTCACGCTCGTTTGGTGCGCCGGGGTGGCCTTCGCAGTCGCAAGGGCGGGAGGTGACGGATTGCGGGTTGATATGGGGTCATGGCTGCAAAGAGACTGGGCCGAATGCGATTCGAGGACGAAATTCCAGTACTCGAACAATGCGGTGCGATTCGTCAGCGAGGGGTCGGCCGCGCTGCTATGGCAGATACCGACACGATCGGGAAGACCCATGTCCCTGGATCCCGCCCGGCATCCGTGGATCGGTGAGTGCAAGCGACCGCCGCGAGGACTCGGTGACATCATCAGAGAGCAAGGGTACGACACGCTGATCGACGTCGCGGAAAACCCGTATCTGACCTGGCGGTGGAAGGTGGATTATTCCACGATCGGCCGCCAGCGGATGGAGAAAGGTGGCAAGCTGGACAAGCGGGACGACGACTTCAATGCGAAACTGGGCATTGCGATCCTGGAGAAGGGCACGAACAAAATCCGTGAGATCGCGTACGTCTGGTCCAACACGCTTCCTGAGTCGCTGATGTTCAAGACCGAAACCACCATTATCCCGTTTGTCTGGAAGCTGTCGTGGCGGCGGATTGTCGTGGAAAGCGGGCGGGCGCGGATGAAGCAGTGGGTGCCGGAAATGCGGAATCTCTATGAAGACTACAAACGGGGATACCCGGGGGAGGAGCCGGGCAAGATTCTACGGGTCTATCTGATGACGGACACCGACAATACGAACAGCCGGGCTTCCACCTGGTATGCCGACATCCGGTTCCACAGGGAAGCTCCGGGCGTTCCGCAGCGCAGGTAGATTGCCGGAAACGGATTGGGATCCCATTGAAGCGGAGCGTTTGAAGTCGGCGCTCCGCCGTTCTTTTATTCCCGCACGAAACGCGGATTGCCGAATCCATCATTTATGACATGGCTTCGGGCGGGGATTTCCGCCTTGTCGGGTATGATCAGATCGAGCTCGGTGCTGTTTTCGATCACTGTCCCGTCGCCCACGCGGACCCCCTTGCCGAGACGGATCTTGCCCGGCCTTCTGTCTCCGCTCAAGACGGTGCCGATCACAACCGACGAGGCGATCCGGCATTCCGTGTTGGTCTGTACATAGCCGTACACCTGGGTATTCGGCCCCACAGTCGAATGGTTGCCGATTCGGACGGGCCCGAGGAGGGTGGCGTCCGTCCCGATCTGAACGTGGTCCCCGATTTCAGGATGCCGATGCCGGACTCTGCCGCTGAGGCCACCCATCGTGCAGGGATAAATGTAACAGCCCGAGCCGATCACACCGGTCTGGCCGGTTGTCAGGCCCCGGTGTGGATGATCCAGAAAGTTTGCGTCCCCGATCACGGTCTCGGGGTGCAGGTCGGCCTGATAATACCGGCCGCCAAGTTCCGAAATTGCGCGAGGCAATAAAGGGACCGGTATCCGTTCGACATCCGGCAGCCCTTCCGCGGCGCCGGACATGGTAAGGGCGTGGGCGACGTCATGATAGAAGAGTACGCGCCAGCCGGGGTACGTGCTGATCACGAGCTGCATCAGATAATCGAATGCAAAGTCCAGATTCTGTGTCTTCAGAAAATCCCGATAGGGTCTGAAATCACGGGCATCTATCGAGCCATCCAGCACGGGACCGTGGTCCAGGTCCGCCAGCTTCCCCATGCTGCCCCTGTGTTTGCACATGATATAGGCATCCCATACCGCCGGGTCCTTCAACGAAGCGAACCGGTTCCAAAGTGCGCGGCTCTTGAGGTGGGGCAGGTCCGACAGGAGCGAGAAGGTGGCATCCAGGGCCGGGATTTCGATATCTCTGCCGTTTCCTTCCGCGGCCAGGAACGACTGCACGATCATCGCATAGATCTGGTCCGCGATCTCGCCGATTGCATCCTCGAGGCTGTCCGACGGCCCGGCTGCCTGGACGTTATGGGAGCCGGGCGCGACGCATTCGAGCAGATTGCCCAGAACGGTTTCGAGGATGTCACGGTTGACAAAACCCCGCCCCGACGGGCGTGAAAGCAGCACCCTGCTGATGGAATCGATTCGGATGACCTCGCGCTCTTCCGACGAATAAATCGGGTACAGCCGCTCCAGCACCTGCTTCAGCAGCGGGTTTCTGCGTTTTTCGTATGACGCATCGAAAAGCGTTCTGTCGCCCATGGATCTGACCGAACTCCTTTGATTGGCCTTCGTCTCAACCGGTTGTTCTGCTATAAGGGTGTCGGAAAACCGGCTTTACAGACCCTGCAGATCTTTGTCGATCGATGTTCATAGCTGTGCGGACGCCTCGCGCTCTGCCAGACGGCGGTCGGCGTCGACCATTTCCCGGACGAGGTCTTCGAAACTGATCAGCGGACGCCAGCCGAGTTTCCTGTGCGCCTTGGATGCATCGCCCAGAAGTGACTGTGCTTCGGTCGGCCGGAAGTACCTCGGGTCGATGCGCACGACAGCGCTTCCCGTTGCCGTATCGATCGCGACTTCGTCGGCGCCCTTCCCGCGCCACTCCAGCTCCAGCCCCAGATACTCAGCGGCAAGGTTTACAAATGCGCGAACAGAATGCTGTTGTCCCGATGCGATGACGTAATCGTCTGGCGCGGTCTGCTGGAGCATCAGCCACTGGGCCCGCACATAATCCCGGGCATGGCCCCAGTCTCTCAACGCGTCCAGATTGCCGAGGTACACGCATTCGTCCAATCCGACCGTCACGCGCGCCAGCCGCCGGGTGATCTTCCGGGTCACGAACGTCTCCCCGCGGACCGGGGACTCGTGATTGAACAGGATGCCGTTGCAGGCGAATATTTCATATGCCTCGCGGTAATTCACCGTGATCCAGTACGCGTATACCTTGGCTGCGGCGTAAGGCGAGCGGGGGTAGAACCGCGTGGATTCCTTCTGGGGAGTTTCGGCTGCCTTGCCGAACATTTCCGAACTGGATGCCTGGTAGAAACGGGTTCGATCCGCAAGGCCGCAGATCCGGATGGCTTCGAGCAGATGCAGTGCCCCCAACGCGGCCACTTTCGCCGTGTATTCGGGGGTCTCGAAGGACACCGCGACGTGGCTCTGCGCGCCCAGGTTGTAGATCTCGTCCGGTTTCACTTCCTGTACGATTCGAATCAGATTCGCCGTATCCGTGAGATCGCCGTAGTGCAGAATCATCCTCCGGTCGGGATTCTGGGGGTCGGCGAACAGGTGGTCGATCCGATCGGTGTTAAACAGGGACGCCCTGCGGATGATGCCGTGCACCACGTAGCCTTTTCCTATCAGATACTCCGCGAGATAGGAACCGTCCTGACCGGTGATCCCCGTGATCAGAGCAGTTTTTTCGGGGGCGTCAGACCGCATGCGGACCTGGTGGCATCAGGGTTCGGTAATGCGCTTCGTTCAGGGAATAAACGTCACTCTTTCCAACCATACCAGAGTTGCCCGGAATCGGCGCAAATGGCGCCGGTAAATGTAGTTGCGGCGAAAGGACCGTACGACGACGGCAGTTTCAACAATAGGGTTTTCGTTCTATCTTGTCAAGAGGTACCGGGCCAGAGAAGGACCTTCAGGCGGGAAACCGCTTGACGACTTGTGCGTTTTCGGCTATAATTGGCGCCGGTTTCGAAGGTGGTGTACATGCCGCGCCTTCATTGAGATTGTCCCCCGCCGAACCCGCGTTCCACAAAGAGGAGTACCGAATTGACGGTGCTTCACAGCGCCATTGGATACGTCGTCCTTCTGGCCGTTGCCTGGTGCCTGGGGCGGCGCACAAGGCGAATCCCATGGAAGACCGTCGCGGTTGCCAGCGGCCTGCAGCTGCTGCTGACCGGCATCCTCGTCAGAACCGGGCTGCGGCATTACGTCTTCGGCGTGGTCGGCGAACTCACCGATATGCTTCGCACGACCGCTCTGAAGGCGAACGAGTCGCTGCTCTTCTCGGGACTGTCCAATCCCGAATTCACAAGCAGATACGGGCCCGTGGTCGCCCTTGAAATCGCGGCGATTCTGATCTTTGTGGCGGCGGTTTCCAGGATGCTCTATCACTACGGTATCCTGCCCTGGGTGATTGGCCGGCTGAGCGCGTTGATGCAGAAGTCGCTCGGGCTCAGTTCGGCGGAAAGCGTCGGATCCGCCGGCAACGTCATCCTTGGAATGACGGAATCCCCGCTGTTGATCAGGCCGTACGTGAGCCGAATGACACAGAGCGAGCTGTTCTGCCTGATGACCGTGGGTATGGCCACGATCGCCGGTACGGTTATGGTGATCTACGCGACCATGTTGGGCGACGTCAATCCGGATATCGCCGGCCATCTGTTCACGGCCTCGTTGATCAGCGCGCCCGCTGCGATTGCCGTATCCAAGCTGATGATCCCGGAGACCGGCGATCCCGTCACATCCCGCAGCCAGGTGGAGCTTCCCCGGGAAGACACGCTGAACGGGCTCGATGCCGCGGCTCGCGGCGCCGCCGAGGGCATGCATCTGGTTATCAACATCCTAGCGATGCTCGTCGCCTTCATCGGGCTTGTCGCCCTGGCCAACCTGGTCATTGGAAAGATTGACGTCATGGTCAACGCGGGCTCCAGCGGCTGGAGCCTCCAGGCGGCCGCCGGTGAGGTGTTTCGTCCGTTCGTCTGGCTGATGGGGATTTCCTGGGCGGACGCCCGCGTCGTTGGAGAACTGATGGGACTGAAGACGATTCTGAACGAGTTCGTGGCCTACCTGGACCTCGCCCGGCAGATGAATGGCCCCGAGCCTCTCAGCCAGCGTTCCTTCGTCATCACGGCGTACGCCCTGTGCGGATTCGCCAATTTCGGATCCGTGGCCATCATGATCGGCGGCATCGGGGGCATTGCACCGGACAGACGCGGCGACCTGGCCCGGCTGGGGCTTCGATCCCTTGCCGGCGGAACCCTGGCCACCATGCTCACCGGCTGTATGATCGGCCTGTATCTGTAATGCGACGAAAAGGCTTTAAACGGTAGCGAATTGTCCGGCGATCCGGAAACGGCCCAATATCGGCGCTTCCGCATCTGAACTCAAACCGCGGAAGCCATCTATTCACCTTGTGGCGCGCAGCTTGCCGCACGTTTCAATGGAGGCGACCTTGCACCTGAATACCTATCTGACCTTTGAAAAGGAGTGCCGGGAGGCGTTTGAGTTCTACCGCTCCGTGTTCGGCGGGGATTTCCTTTTCGTCCAGACGTTCGGAGACGGACCTCCCGATCTGGAGGTGCCGGAAGACGAACGCGACCGAATCATGCACGTGTCGCTGCCGATTGGCGAAAGCGTGCTCATGGGAAGCGATCATGCCTCGACGTTCGGACCCTCACCACAGGCGGGCAGCAATTTTTCCATTACGGTCAGCCCGGACGACAAGGCGGACGCGGACCGGCTGCTTGCCGGGCTTTCGGAGGGCGGCAATCTGGTCATGCCGATGCAGGATATGTTCTGGGGGGCCTATTTCGGGATGTGCGTCGACAAATTCGGCATCAGGTGGCAGATCAATTTCGAGAATCCCGAAGACTGAGTCCATGAACGGTCCGAAATTTTCGAAGCAGTCGCAGGAATCCGCGTGGATTTTCCGTGAGGTGTGGAAACGATGACGCTGAACGAGACCCTGTCAATGCTTGAAGAACTGGGCACCGCTCAGAACCGCAAGGTCTATGCGCGCCATGGCGTCAATCCGCCGATGTACGGCGTCAGCTACGCCAACCAGAACAGGATGGTTCGAAAGATAAAGCGGGACCAGCAACTGGCTGACTCGTTGTGGGCTACGGGCAACCACGACGCGCGCGTACTGGCCGCGCGGGTCGCCGATCCGATGGCGATGAACGCGACTCGGCTGGACGCCTGGGTGCGCGATCTGGACAACTCGATTCTCGCCGGGGAACTCGGCGCTCTCGCAAGCGCCTCGAAGACCGGATTGGCACGCTTCAGAAAGTGGACGTCCAGGCGGGGAGAGTGGGTTGCCACGGCGGGATGGAATACCTTCACGGAGATGGTTCTGAACGATCACGTGGACGTCGATGAGGCGCTTCTGGACACCTGCCTCGATCGAATCGAATCGCAGATTCACGACCAGCCGAACCGCGTCCGCTATGCGATGAACAACGCGCTGATCGCTACGGGGACGGTTAGTGCGACCTATCGCGATCGGGCGATCGCGGCCGCGGAGCGGATCGGCCCCGTTGAGGTGGACCACGGTGAAACGAACTGCAAGACGCCGGACGCGGCGTCTTATATAGCTAAATCGTTCGCCAGGAAGGAGAAGCAGAGGGAGAAGGGTCGATAGCCATTCCACCGCGCTCCTCGCTCTCATCCAGGCGCGAATTCAATAAGGCCGGGCTCCGAACCCGGCCTTTTCCGTTTCTATCACTCTTCAATCGGCTGGTGGAAATAGTAACAGAGCCCGTCCGGCGCGACGACGAAGAAGACCTGGAACTTCCGGCCGTCGTTTTCGTCGATGCGCCAATTGCCGGTCCGGACTCCGTTCGCCTCCAATTCCCGCCTCGCTCTGTGGATATCGGATACCAGAATGGCCGCCCCTTCCTGTCCAGGGTCGCCGCCATTCACGGCGAATCCGATCCGGACGCCGTCCCGCTCGAGAATGACCGTGGGAACGGGATCGCAGTGACGCTCTACCTCGTTGAGTCCAAAAGCGTTACAGTACCAGGTTGAAGCGATTTCGATATCCTCTACTGGAAGAGCCAATACGTTGTCGGCATAGGGGAAAGCCGCTTCGTACAACCTCGTCGAACCCATATCCATATCTCCCTTTCTCCTTTCAGAAGCTGTTTAAAATTACCGGCGAGTTCCCGAGCGCGAGCGAAAATGTGGCGGTCAAGGCGGGCAAACCCGCCCATATTTGTCTATACGGGCGGGTTTGACCAACGCCGACCGGCGCTTTTGCAGCCGTGCGAAGACCGCTGGGAATTTTAAGACAGCTTCTTAGCCGGGAAGCCTCGAAATGAAGGCAATCTTTAGGTCGCCTCACGCAATCCCATTCAGCGCATATTCGAAGATGTGGTAGTTCATCAGTTGTTCCGACCCGGCACGCGCCAGGTATTCTTGGTTCAGCGGACGGTTGAGGATGAACGGCACCTCCCTCTCCGAGAGGCCGCCGTGAGAGCGCAGGCGATCGCCGTGCAGCCCCTCGAGGTCGTGATCGTCCGGATTCATGCCGATACAGAACCCGTCGGAAGCGATCACCACGGCGTCGCCCTCGACGTCGAGCGGAAGACTGAAACGACTCGCCGCATCGGCCCCTTCCAGGACGGATTCAACCCCGTCGATCGATTCAATAAATCGGATCGCGTCGACAACATTCAGGCCTTTGAAGCAGTACACCCGGACGAATCCCCCCAAAGCGCCATGATGCCCCACGAACGCATCGGTGATCGGACAGATCACACGCGTTTTTCCCGACCCGAAGCGCCTGTCCAGCAGATCCTGGAGATAGATGATATTGTACGTCCCGTCCGGTGCGCATTTGTCCTTCATACCGTGATCGGCCACCAGCGCCACCGTTGCGCCGAGCCGGTCAAGCGCCGCGCATCGCCGGTCGACCCTTCGATAGAATTCCAGGGCGGCCGGATGGTCAGGGGGGTACTTATGCTGGACGTAATCCGTAAGAGACAGGTACGCCATACGCGGCCGGCTGCCCTGTTCGAGGAACCGGATGCCGGCGTCGAGCACGAACAGCGACAGCGCGTCTGAATACATGCCCGGCAACGGTCGGCCAACCCAGCCGAGCGCGTCCTGAATTCCGTTCTCGAAGAACGTGCAGCGGTCGGCGCATTGGGAAGAGAAACAGATGTTGCCGTTGCCGACGTCCATCCCCCTGCCGAGCTGTCGCCGCAGTTTGTCCTTCGCGGTGATGACGGCCGTTTCCACGCCGGCCATGGATACAACGTCGAAAATTGTACGCGAACGCATCATCGCGGGGGCCGTCATGGGAACCGCTTCGCCGGTATGACGGTCCAAGCAGAAGTTGCCGGAAACACCGTGGACAGAGGGTGGGGCGCCTGTGGCGATAGAGAGGTTGTTGGGATTCGTGAAGCTCGGAATCACGCAGTGGGCGGTGCCGGTGAAACCGGACTCCATGAATCGGGCGATGGCGGGAATCGCTCCGGCCTTCCGCGCGGCCTCATTGTACTCCGGATCGCCGCCGTCGACGCAGACGACGGCGACCGGTGTCCGCGGCATGCGATAATTCACGCCGTTGAGTTCAACGCTCATTCTGCTCCGGGAACGGCCGGCACGTCCGCGATGGTCTGCTCCTTCCACGAGCGGATGGCCGCTTCGATGACTTCCTGTACGGCCAGCCCTTCTTCGCCGGACCCTTCGATTTCCGACTGTGGCGCGCCTTCGTCCAGTTGCTCGATCCAACGGTTGATGCGCCTTGGAAAGGTGTCCTCGAAGACCAGGCCGCCCATTATGGAGTTTCGAACGACGGTGAGCTCTTCGGACCGTCTCGGATACAGCGTCAGGTCCTCAAAACAGTTGTCGAGGACGAAACGACCCTCGCTTCCCAGCACTTCGCATCGTTCCAGGTTGTGAGCGGGGTTGGTGTCGTAGCTGCCGGTAAGATGGCCCACAACGTCGTTCTCGAATTGCATATTGATCTGTGCGTTCGACCAGCACACCGGTGCACTGTCTCCGCTGCGCCCGGGCGCCTTGTTCAGAAACGCCTGCACCCGCTTCACGTTTCCGCAGAAGTATCGCATGATGTCGATCGAATGGGGGTGCAGTGCCCGGAGGTGGAACCAGGGGGAAGTCTCGTTCGGGTTGCCAATCCACATGGTCATGTTGATGAGCAGCAGGTGGCCGAGGCGGCCCTCTTCAATCCAGACCCTGGCTTTCGCCGCGGGTGGTACGAACCGGTGGTTCAGGTTGATGCCAAACCGGACGTCACATTCCCGCGCCTTCCCGACCATCTGCCGGGCGTGGTCGATGTTGTTGCTTATTGGCTTTTCACACAGGACGTTCAATCCGGCTTCCATGCACTGGATCGCGGGTTCGTAATGGTCGCCGCCGTTTTCGAAGCCGCCGGTCGCTATGCTCACCGCGTCGAGTTCTTCGCACCGAAGCATTTCGTTCACGTCGTAGAACGGTTTCGCGCCCAGTCGTTCGGCCGCTCCGTCCGCGCGCTCCCGGACCTGGTCGCAGACGGCCACGAGCTCCGTCCTGCTGTTGTTCACGTATACCGCGGCATGCTGGCCGCCAATGCCGCGCATGCCGATCACGCCAACACGGATCATACCGGTGCTCCTTGTATTGAAACAGAAAACCGCTGTCACTCAAGCCGGGACAAGCTGAATCTGCCGGGGACCGGTTCCCGCAACCCGGTTGAACTCACTCGAACAGTGGACGGAAGTAGCCGAAAGACCGCTGGAGTACGCTGTCGATGTCGTCCACGCCCATGTCCCGCGTACCGACGATTTCCAGAACTGCGTATCTGAGCCCCGGGATCATTCGAAAGGCGTCTGCCTGCGCGGGGAGATCCATGTCTCCCTGACCGGCGACCTGGTTTTCAACCGGTCCGATCGCGGACTGCCGGCCCTTGACGTCGCGGATTCTGAGTGAAACAATGTACCGGCTGATCCTGCCGACGCTTTCTTCCGGTACCTCTCGCTGCGGGCTGCGCCAGATATGGGTCGCGTCGTAGTTGATCCCGACCCGGTTCCGATCGACCGTCTGCATGAACCTGAAAGCCGTATCCGTGTTGTACACGGCGTTGCCGACGTGAGGTTTGATACCGAGTCTGACGCCGCGTTGGGCGGCCTGGACCGCGAGGGCGTTGATTCTCTCGACAGTCGTCCTGAACGACTCCTCGTCGTCCGGTCTGCCGCCTGGGCCCGTTGTGACGAGGGGCGCCCCGACCGAGGCTGCCGCATCCAGGATGTGCAGGAAGCGGTCCCCGTCGTCAAGGTTGCCGCTTGCGCCGAGAGATTCGATTGCCAACTGGTGATTTCCGGCGCGGCGTCGGATGTCCCGGTAATACGCGTCGCTCCCGCCGATGACCAGGTGAGGCGCCATTCCCGGGATGCAACAGAGTTCGATCGCCCGGTAACCCGCCGCCTGGATCCGGTCCATTGCGACTTCCAGGTCGTGCCCGCCATATAGTATCGTGCTGCATCCGAGCTCCATGAGTCTCGCCTTCCTTTTCCCAGAGTGGTTGCTTTCACCGAATCGGCGGCAGATAAGTAAGCGGTCGCGCAGGCCTTTGTCAAGCCGATTCCGGTCGTAAACGTCGTCCCCGGCGAAAATCCTGACTTGATCCTGAGCACGATTGGGATTATATTGGTTGGCAGCAAATCTTTGCAGAAGCTGTTTTAAAATTACCGGTGAGTTCCCGAGCGCGAGCGAAAAAGTGGCGGTCAAGGCGGGAAAATCCGCCCATATTTGTCTATACGGGTGGATTTGACCAACGCCGACCGGCGCTTTTGCAGCCGCGCGAAGACCGCCGGGAATTTTAAGACAGCTTTTGGGATCATACGGAATGAAACGCGTCGTTGCGGTTGGTGCGGCAATCTGCCGTAACCCGAAACCATCGAGGGGGAAGAACAATGAAAATCACTGAGGAGATCCGGGAGGATGTTGCCGTCCTCACGGTAACGGGCGCCCTGATGTCCGGTCCCGAAGTGGCCGAATTTCACGACCATATCAAACGGTTGGTAAAAGACGGCATAAGCAGGGTCGTGGTCGATTTTTCGAAGGTGAAATGGTTTGGGAGTTCCATGCTGGGCGTCATGACCGCCAGCCTGACGACGGTCCGGCATGCGGGGGGAGATATGCGGCTCACGGGCATTACCCGCAAAATCGAAAGTATCCTGATGGTCACGCAGCTGGCGGGGATCTTCCGGACCCTGGATACAGTGGACCGTGCGGTAGCCAGTTTCAGGACGCAGCCGCCCGAATAGAACCGTCCACCAGCTGGAAGAGAGTACGAGAGCGTCTCTGTCCAACCAGGATAGAGGCGCTTTTGATCGTCTGGACCGGCGGAACGGTTCGGAACATGGGTTGTCACTGTGTCCGGGAGGCTGAGGGTACGCAAGCGCAACTGTCCAAAAACCGTCTCCTGTATGAAATTTTCCTTGATACCTGAACATTTGAGTAGTATATTTCGAGTTCTTCATCTAACAAGGTCCCGGCCGGGAACGGTTTCCGGAATGGCCGTTCACGACCGGTGACAACCGGGGTTTGCCCTCAATGACACCCGCGCATCGATTCTGAAATCTATTGCAAGGTGCGGCACTACAGGACGAAGTCCGTTCTCCGGCGTTGCGCGCGGGAACCTGGTAATTGCATGGAAACACGTGATATCGTAATCAGGGGCGCACGGGTTCACAATCTGAAGGATGTGAACCTCACCCTTACCCGAAATCAGCTGATATGCTTCACGGGTGTTTCGGGCTCCGGCAAGTCCTCGCTGGCCTTCGATACGATATTTGCCGAAGGGCAGCGTCGCTATATCGAGTCCCTTTCCGCGTACGCCCGTCAGTTTCTCGGTCAGATCCAAAAGCCGGACGTGGATCAGATTACGGGTCTTTCGCCAACGGTGTCCATCGAACAGAAGGCAGCCGCGCGGAATCCCAGGTCGACCGTGGGCACGATGACGGAAGTCTACGACTACCTTCGCGTACTGTACGCAAGGGTTGGCGTGCCGCATTGCGTGTCTTGCGGTACACCGATCGGGGCACAGACACGCGACGGAATCGTGGATCGGATCATGGCGCTTGGCGCGGGAACGCGTATCCACGTCATGGCGCCGCTTGTACGTGGAAGAAAAGGCGAGTATCTCGATCTGTTCGACGATCTTCAAAGGGACGGTTACCTCCGTGTCCGCGTGGACGGACGAATCGTGCAGCTGACCGAGTCCCAGCGGCTTGAACGACACATCCGGCACGATATCGATCTCGTCGTGGACCGGCTGGTCGTGAGGGAAGATGGACATGGGCGTATCGGCGAGGCGGTCGATGCGGCCCTGGGATATGGCGGCGGCGCGTTGATCGTGGGATTCGAGGAGGGTGAGGATCTGTTGCTGAGTTCCAGTCTTGCATGCACCCGGTGCGGTCTGAGTGCGACCGAGCCCACGCCTCAGTTGTTTTCGTTCAATAATCCGCAAGGGATGTGTCCCACGTGCAAAGGCCTCGGTACTCAGGTTGCCCTGGATCCGGAACGGTCGATACCGGACCACTCACAGTCTGTAATGGACGGCGCAATTGCGCCGCTCGGGGAGCCGCGAAACCGGTGGAAGATACACTATTACAACGGCGTGCTGGCCCGCCACGGCGCCGATGTCACGACACCGTGGCGGGAAATCTCCGAGATCGCACGGGAGGAACTGCTGTACGGAGTGAAGAAACGCATCACGCTCGAGTGGCGGAAACGTGACGGAAACGTCTACCGGCACTACGATACGTTCGGCGGGATCTTTCCGCCGTTGGAACGCAGGTACGCGGAAGGTGGATCGCCCGCGTGGCGGCGAAGGCTGGGACCCTACATGCGCACGGGTAGATGTCCCACGTGCCGCGGCGCGCGGTTGAGGGGCGAAGCAGAAGCGGTGACAATCGAGGGCGTATCGCTGCCGGCCGCTGCGGCGATGTCGGTTGGAGACGCTTTCGCGTTTTTCAGCGATCTGAATCTCACCTCGACTCGCCGGAAGATCGCGGAAGATGCGCTCAAGGAGATCAGGGGCCGGCTCAGATTTCTGCTCGACGTCGGCCTGGATTATCTGACGCTGGATCGAACGGCCCCGACGCTGTCCGGGGGCGAGGCGCAGCGCATCCGGCTGGCCGGACAGATCGGCAGCGGCCTGGTTGGGGTGACTTACGTTCTGGACGAACCCTCGATCGGGCTGCACCAGAACGACAACAAGAAACTGCTGGACGCGCTATGCGTGTTGCGGGACGCCGGGAATACGATCATTGTCGTGGAGCACGATGAAGAAACGATGAGAAGGGCGGACTGGATCGTGGATTTCGGACCGGGTCCCGGTCATCTGGGTGGGGAGGTGGTCGCTTGCGGTCCCTGGCACGCGATCGCTCTGTCGGAGAGGTCCAGAACGGGTGCCTACCTTGCCGGGAAGGAGTCGATTGCTGTGCCCCGCCGAAGGGCGCACACGGGAATGTATCTGTCCGTATGCGGCGCCCGGCAGAACAATCTCAAGGGAATAAACGTCAATATTCCTCTTGGCGTGTTCAACTGTGTTACCGGTGTATCCGGTTCAGGGAAGAGTTCGCTCGTAAACGACATCGTCTACCGAACGCTGGCGCGAGAATTGAATCGGGCGGAGACCGAACCGGGTGAATTCGACCGCATTGAGGGTATCGATGCGCTGGATAAAGTTATCGAAATCGACCAGCAGCCGATCGGGCGCACGCCACGGAGCAATCCGGCAACATATACCGGCGTGTTCGGCCCGATCAGGGCATTGTACGCGGAACTCCCGGAATCCAGGGTGAGAGGGTATCGGCCGGGAAGGTTCAGTTTCAATGTTAAAGGCGGGCGGTGTGAAGCTTGCGACGGCAACGGCGCAAATGTCGTCGAGATGGATTTTCTGGCCGACGTATGGGTGACATGCGATATCTGCGAAGGAAGGCGTTTCAATCGAGAGACGCTGGACGTTCGTTACAGGGATGCATCCATCGCAGATGTGCTGGAAATGGAGGTGGAGCGGGCATGCGCCTTTTTCGATGCGGTGCCGCCGATCCATCGCATACTGAAGGTGCTGGTCGAGGTGGGTATGGGATACGTGAAACTCGGGCAGCCGGCGCCAACGTTGTCCGGCGGAGAAGCTCAGAGGATAAAGCTGGCTAAAGAATTGTGCCGCAAACAGACAGGGTCTACGCTTTATATTTTGGATGAGCCCACGACGGGGCTGCATTTTGCAGACATCCAGAATCTGCTGAAGGTGCTTCACCGGCTCGTGGAACTGGGAAATACGGTGGTCGTGATCGAGCACAATATGGACGTCGTCAAGACTTCGGACTGGGTGATAGACCTCGGGCCCGGCGGCGGGGAAGCCGGCGGGCGTGTGGTGGCGCAGGGGACCCCGGAACAGGTGGGGCGGTCCGGTCGTTCACTCACCGCGTATCCGCTGCGGTCCGCATTGGAGAGCGGACACGGCCGGGTGTCGACCGGCGGGGAACTTCGCCGCCCGGGCGGATCCAGGGGACTCGTTCGGGAGATCCAGGTTACCGGCGCACGGGAGAACAACCTCCGAAACGTGGATGTGCGGATCCCGCGGGAGCGGCTGACCGTCGTATCCGGTGTTTCCGGTTCCGGAAAGTCTTCGCTGGCGCTGGATACGGTTTTCGCCGAGGGCCAGAGGCGTTACGTGGAATCTCTTTCCGCATACGCGCGGCAGTTTCTGGGTCAGCTTCCCAAGCCGAAGGTGGAGCGCGTCAACGGACTGTCGCCGGCGATCGCCATCGAGCAGAAGGCCGCCAGCAGGAACCCGCGCTCTACGGTGGGCACGGTTACTGAAGTGTATGACTACCTGAGGGCACTGTTTGCATTGGTGGGGGAGGTCCATTGTCCTGACTGCGGCGTGCGGGCCGGGGCGCTCGCGGTCCGTGAAATCGTAGACCGGATCCTGGAAATGCCTTCAGGGAGAAGGATATATCTGCTGAGCCCCCAACGGCCGGGCAGGGGAGAAGACTATAGCGGATTGATTTCCAGGGCCGCGCGGGACGGTTACCTGCGGGGCCGGCTGGACGGGGACGTGTTCGACCTGAATGCCGCCCCCGAGATCGACTACCGGCAGTCGCACAGGCTGGAGATTCTCGTGGATCGCGTCACGCTTCGGCCGGGCGTGCGGAAGCGCATTGCGGATTCCATCGAGAAGGCGCTGGTGTTGTCCGGCGGCATCGTCATCGCTGCGTCACCCGACGATGACCGGGAGACCAGATTCAGCCAGACCCTGTCCTGCCCGTCGTGCGGGAGAAGCTTCGAAGAAGTCACCCCGCAACAGCTTTCGTTCAACAGCCCCGAGGGCTGGTGTGCCTCGTGCGATGGCCTGGGAACCCAGCGGGGGATGGGAAAGAGCACGCTGATTCCGGATCCTCAGAGTTCCTTGTCCGATGGGGCGGTTCCGGTCTTCGGCGATCTGAGAGACGGTCCATTGGCGGCGCTGATTCGGTCCGTTGGCGAAGTGGGGGGATTCGACCTGGAAACGCCGGTCGCGCGAATGTCACAGACCGCGCAGGAGGCGCTGCTCTACGGCACCGGGGAACAATGGATTCAGGGCGCGGGCGGCGCGCGATTTCAGTACAAGGGTCTCTTCAATTCGCTGGAGGAGCTGGCAAGGCTTTCACCGCGGTTTCGCGAGAAGATGGGCGATCTTATCGAAGACGTGCCGTGCCGGGCGTGCAACGGCGCGCGCCTCAAGCCGGAGAGTGCCGCCGTACGCCTTCGAGGCACAACGCTTTGCGATCTGGTTGACCTGCCCATCGGCGCGTCGAGGCGCTGGCTTATGGATCTGGCACTGACGGGGCGGGAGCTCGACGCCGTTGGCGAAGTCCTCCAGGAAATACGTACCCGGATGCGGTTCCTGTACGAAGTCGGCCTGGGTTACCTGTCACTTTCACGAAGGGCGCCGACGTTGTCGGGCGGCGAAGCGCAGCGAATCCGTCTCGCCAGCCAGATTGGCTCGGGACTGACCGGCGTTCTGTACGTGCTGGATGAGCCTACAATCGGACTTCATCAACGGGACAATCGAAGGTTGCTTGCCGCCCTTCGTCAACTGCGGGACCTTGGCAATACCCTTCTGGTCGTCGAGCACGATCGCGAGACGTTGGAAACTGCGGATCACATTGTGGATTTCGGGCCCGGAGCCGGGGCTCAGGGGGGCATGCTGGTGGCGGAGGGGCCTCCCGGACGGCTGAGTACTGAGAACGGATCACTGACTGCCGAATATCTGTCCGGCGGGTTGGTCATCGAACAGCCGCCCCGGCGAATCGCCCTTAAAGGATGTATCGAAGTCGTCGGCGCCCGTCACAATAATCTGAAGGACCTGACCGTGAAGTTTCCGCTTGGTATGCTGATCGGCGTCACGGGTGTATCGGGGTCCGGGAAGTCCTCGCTGGTAAACGACGTTCTTTACGGCGCGCTTGCAGCCAGGGTCAACCGCGGCCCCCGGTCCCCGGGCGATCACGACGAGGTTCGGGGAATGGAGCGCATCGACAAAGTGATCAACATAGACCAGTCCCCGATCGGGTTTTCGCCGCGCAGCAACCCGGCGACCTACGTGAAAGTTTTCGACAAGGTTCGAACCCTCTATGCGCAATTGCCCGATGCACGCATACGAGGGTTTTCTCCGGGGCACTTCAGTTTCAATCACCGGAAGGGCCGCTGCGAGGCATGCAAGGGGCTGGGTTCCCGGTGTATCGAAATGCATTTTCTGCCCGACGTCTGGGTGACCTGCGAGGACTGCGGCGGGAAGCGGTACAACCGGGATGTGGTGAATGTACTTTTCAAGGGCCGGTCGGTTGCCGATGTGCTGGATATGACGGTCGATCATGCGTTGCGGCAGTTTGAAAACGTCCCGGGAATCTGCCGGTCCCTCAAAACACTGGTTGACGTGGGATTGGGGTATATCAAGATGGGGCAGGCGTCCACGACCCTTTCGGGAGGGGAAGCGCAACGGGTAAAACTCGCCCGGGAACTCGCCCGGCCGAACACGGGCAGGACCGTTTATCTGCTGGACGAGCCAACCACCGGATTGCACGTGGCCGACGTGGCCAGACTGCTCGACGTGTTGAATCGACTCGTAGATGCGGGCAATACCGTCATTGTAATCGAGCACAATCTGGATGTCATCAGGACGGCGGACTGGATTGTGGACCTCGGGCCCGAAGGCGGTAATGAGGGCGGGTACCTGGTTGCGGACGGCACGCCTGAGGAGGTGGCGCGGGTCAACGCATCGCATACGGGCAGGTTCCTGAAAGAGGCGCTTGACCGCGGCAACGGGAAATCGCATGAATCGCCCGTCGTTACCGTCTGAAGTGCATAGCCGCTCCGTATCATGCGAAAGGTGCATCCATAACGGGTACAAGGTAGCGCTTGTAGCGGTCTTTCACGTTAATCTTCAGGGGGAACGTGATGATAGTTGCAACCCGGAATTCGTCTGAAAAGTCCAGGGACGGAGCCGATTTCGTCGGAGACGGACGCGGTGACCAGGAGGAAATCCACGCGGCGATTCAAGCGCTTCCCCCGTCGGGCGGCACGGTCGTCCTGAAAGAGGGCGTCTACGACATCCGAAGGGTGGCGGGTACGCTTGGCGGATTGACAATCAACCGAAGCAACGTGACACTGGCAGGGCAGGGCGCCGCGACGCGGCTGGTTCTCGCGCCGGGACAGAATACGAACGTGATCCGAATAATCGGGAACGGCGTGGGAAACATCACGATACGGGATCTCTGGGTGGACCAGAATCGGGATCAGAATCCGTACGACGGCGCCGAGTTCCTGGATGTCTCCCACGGGCGGTTCGAATACAACGGCATCAAGGCGTTCTGCGCGGAGCCCGGCGGGTCCTGTCCGATGCCCACGCATAACGTTACCATACAGAATTGTACGGTTCTGAATTCCCGGCGACTGGGCATTATGCTGCAGGGGCCCAATATGAGGGTCATCAACAACCGCTTGGGCAACGCGAATTCAGATGCGGTGGAACTGCTGGGCGGACCGGGATTCGTGATGGGCAATTTCGTCGAGATTACCGGCCGTACGCACGTCGCCGTGGGATCGGATGGCGGGGATTCAATCATCATGGCGAATAATCAGGTGTACGTTCGGGAGGGTGGCGATCTGGACATCGCCTTCCGGTCCTGGGCCGACTCCGAGGGCCATGTGATTTCCGGCAATATCGTGACGGTCGACGCCGGGGGGCGTCTGGCGCTGGCCATGGACGTGCGTGGCTTCAACACCTCCGTTTCGGGCAACGTGATCCGGGGGCCGGACCCGACGGCGCGATTGCCGCTCTGGCTTACCGGCGCGGGCATGACGGTAACCGGGAATCACTTCCGGAACGTCGACCTGATCGTTAACGACCAGACGGGAACGAACCGGCCTATTCTCCTTCACGGGAACGCAATGGAGGAATCGGCGGTCGTGCGGCAAAAAGGCAACCTGTTACGGACGGCCGGAGGCTCGACTCCATGAATCCGGAAGTTCCGAAACGGTCCTTTTTCAATTTCGCGTGGCCGTGTCCGTATCGCGGTGTGCCGCCGGTTATCGACGGCGACCTTCAGGATTGGGATCGCAGATTCCGGATGCCGGACCTTATGGAATTGGAAGTTCGAGAGGCCTTTGCGGACGTGTACGCCGCATGGAGCGAGCGGGGTCTCTATCTTGCAGTACACGTCAGGAAGGCTGCAGGGGCCAACGTGGACCGCCGGCGGCCGTTACAGGGTGACGGCCTGCAGGTCTGGGTGGATACACGGGATGTTCGAAGCGCGCACAGGGCGAGCCGGTACTGCCACCATTTCTATTTCCTGCCCGGCACAGGACGGGCGAAGCCTCGGGGCGGACAGACGCGAATCCGTCGGGCTCGCGCGCACTCGCAACTGTGCGACTCCTCGGAGCTGCCTGTCGCCTGCGACGCATCCGGAACGGGATACCGTCTGGAGGTCCATCTGCCGTCGAAGACATTGACGGGGTTCGATCCGGATGAAAACCGCCTGTTCGGATTTACCTACCTGCTTCAGGACCGGAAACAGGGCCGTCAGTGGTGGACCGCCGACGAGCCGCTTCCCGTTTCGTACGACCCGAGCCTGTGGGGCACAATCGAACTTGTGAAGTGATTCGGCGGGGATGAATTCAGATGCGCGAACATCGCCCTCGAACGTCGCCACTCGCACGAACGTCGACGTTCTTTTGATTCGCGGCTTTGAGGGTTTAAGAAACCGGATGCAATCTTCGACTGCGGCATCCGGCTAACGTACCGCGGTCGTTCGCAAAAACCAGGCGATAGAGGACGTGAATTCCATGACTTCGTGGCGTGGCGCACCGAACGAAGATATAGACGATCGCGTCCGCGCGGTGTTGAACCACGGCGAGACACCCCTGCTGCAGGCACGCTCGGACCTGGACGCACGGGGCGACTTCGGCAGCCAGTGGGTGGTGGTTACACGTGAACGGGTCCTCGTGTTTCGCGAAGAGAGTTCGAGGGATCCGGTCGATATTCCGCTCCCGGACGTGTTGTTCGCCCGCACCGAACCACTCGTGGGCGGGGCACGGCTGGAGATCGAACGCAAGGGCCTGCCGACTGTGCGGGTGCTTCACTCCCAGACAGAAGCCGGCGATTTTTCAGAGTTGGCCCGTCGGATCGAGCGACTTCGGACGTCGCAGCCGCTGTTGGCGGAGATGGTCCCGGAGCGGACCCGATGCGAATCCTGCGGCCGGCTCCTCCCCGAGAAGAACGGAATCTGTCCGGCATGCCTCAGAAAGATGGATGTGCTGGCTCGAATCGCAAGATACCTGAGGCCCTACAGGGTGCGGGCTGCGTTACTCGCGCTGGCAACCGTTCTGACAACCTGCGCCGAGTTGATTCCTCCTCAGATAACCCGGCTGATTGTCGATGACGTTCTGGCCCCCCGTCAGACGTCCCCCGTCGATGAAAGGCTGGGACTCCTGATTCAATGGGTGCTTGCCCTCGTGGGCGTTCGATTGATTACCTGGGCGGCTGAATGGGTTCACGGGTGGACGGCGACCTGGCTGAGTGCGAGGGTGACGGCGGATATTCGAAGCCAGCTGTATCGACGCCTGGAACTGCTTTCGCTTCAGTTTTACGACAAGCGTCAGGTAGGCGCTCTGATGTCGCGCGTGACGAGGGATACAGAGCGATTGCAGCATTTCCTGGTCGACGGAATGCCCTATCTCATCACCAACAGCCTGATGTTTCTGGGCATTATGGCTGCGTTGCTGATGATGAAATGGCGCCTCACGCTCCTTGTGCTCATTCCCGTGCCGCTTGTCGTGGCCGGAACAGCCATCTGCTGGAAGCGGATGCGTACCAACTATGCCAGGTGGTACCGATGCTGGTCGGCATTGATCGCTCGCGTAAACGAGGCGATTGCGGGCATTCGGATCGTAAAGGCGTTTACTCAGGAGAAACGCGAGATCGAAGTATTCGAGCAGCGCAACCGCGATCTCACGTCAAGGGCCGTACGGGCGGAAACCAGCTGGACGGTCTTCTGGACCACAACGAATTTTCTGAGTGGACTGGGCGTGTTGATCGTCTGGTTTTTCGGGGGACAAAAGGTTCTGGGCGGGGAGATGACACTGGGCACGCTGATGGCGTTCTACAACTACATGTGGCTCCTTTACGGTCCCCTGCAGTGGTTCGGCATGGTGAGCAACTGGATGACACGTGCGCTCACCGGCGCCGAGCGCATCTTCGAAGTCATCGACACGCCTCCCGAGGCGTACGACGACCCCGGCGCCGCCTCCCTGCCTGCAATGAAAGGTCGAGTTCGATTCAGGGCTGTTACCTTTGGCTATGACAAGTCCAACCCCGTGTTACGGGAAATCGACCTCGATGTCGAGCCGGGCGAAATGATCGGACTTGTGGGCAAGTCGGGCGTCGGCAAGACAACGCTCGTAAACCTGATTTGCAGGTTTTACGACGTTGACGCCGGAGGCATCGAAATCGACGGTTTGGACGTCCGGAATATCCGGCTGGAGGATTTGCGCGCGCAGATCGGCATCGTCCTTCAGGAACCGGTTTTGTTCAGCGGTACCATTGCAGAGAATATCGGTTACGGAAAACCCGGCGCCGGACTCGATGAAATCATGGACGCGGCGAAGGCGGCCAACGCGCATGGCTTCATCGTTTCCAGGCCCGACGGATATGACTCCGACGTGGGCGAGAGCGGCGGGAATCTGTCGGGAGGCGAAAGACAGCGGGTTTCGCTTGCGCGGGCAATCCTCCACGATCCGAGGATTCTGATTCTGGACGAGGCGACGTCCAGCGTCGACGTTCAGACGGAGGTCCAGATTCAGGAGGCGGTCTCTCGCCTCGTGCACGGTCGGACGACGTTCGCGATCGCGCACAGGCTGTCCACGCTCAGGAATGCGGACAGGCTGGTTGTTCTGGACGGCGGGCGGATCGTAGAGGCCGGAACCCACGGTGAGTTGCTGTCGAAGGAAGGTGTTTTCTGCAACCTGGTGCGCATGCAGCAGGAGGTTTCCGAAATTATCGCCGTAAAGGCGTAGTCGGCCCCTTACGGTCCCGGCGGCCAGGCTGAATTGGATTCCATTATGAATGCGTTCAAAGAGACCCTGCCTGATTCCGTGTCGGAGGCGCTTGGCGGCGAAGGCCTGAACGAAGATCCGGCGCTTTTGCACGTAGCGACGGATTTGCTTCCGAACCGGCGCTTCGGCCGGCAATGGGTGGTCGTTACACGGAAGCGGCTGCTGGTCGTTCCCCACGATGGCGAGAGCGGTATCGTGGTCGTGCCAATGAATGAGATGGCGGGCGTACGGACGGAGGAGGTGGTTGGCGGGGGCTGCCTGGCGGTGGACCGGCGGAAAGAAGGCCCGCTTCTTGTGCCGTACACCCAATCGCTGATACCCAAATTCGCCGAGGTGGCGGAAGGCATCCGGCAGTTATCGGAGGGCAGGGATCTGTCCTTGCCGGTGGAATTAGAGCGGGCACGTTGTGACGCATGTGGCCGGCTGCTGCCCGAAAAGAACGGAATCTGTGCGGCGTGTATAAGGAAATGGCAAACGTTGCGCCGCCTACTGCGATATCTCACTGCGCAGCCGTGGCGGCTGGCATCCGTCGTAATACTGACTCTCGTTTCAACCGCACTGGAATTGCTGCCGCCCAGGATTATGCAGCACATCATCGACGACGTGCTTACCCCCCGCGCCAATATCGATCTGCTGGCCTGGCTCGTGTTCGGTCTTCTGGGTGTACGATTGCTGTTCTGTGCGGCTGCGGTGACAATGGAATGGCTCTCTCTCCGCCTGGGACATCAGGGTGTGCAGGACATTCGGTCCGACCTCTACCGACGGCTGCAGTTCCTGCCGCTGCGGTTTTACGATCGCCGAACCGCTGGCAGCCTCATCTCAAGGATGTCGAACGACTCAGACAGGCTGGAGGGATTTCTGGCTTCCGACCTGCCTCTGGTCGTGTCGAAAGTACTGCTTTTCGCAGGGATTCTGGGTATGCTGCTGGGGACGAACTGGCAGCTTGCGCTGCTTGTTCTGTTGCCCATTCCCCCGATTGTGCTGGGTGGAAGTCGTATCTGGAAGCGTGTGATGCGCCACTGGATCCGTTGGGGCGCGAGATGGTCACGTCTCTCTTCGCACCTGAGTGAATCGATCGGCGGCATTCGGGTCGTAAAGGCGTTCGCACAGGAGTCCCGCGAAAGCCGGAGATTCGATAGCCGTAACGAGGATCTGCGGGAGGTGACTGTTGCCGGCGAGCGGAACTGGTTTGTGTTCTTTACAGTGACGAATTTTCTGATGAGTTTGGGCGTGTTTCTGGTCTGGTATTTCGGAGGCCGCCAGATTCTGGGCGGGGAGTTGACGCTGGGCGCCCTGGTCGCATTCATCAGCTATCTGTGGATGCTGTACGAACCACTGCGTTGGTTTGGCGAACTCTATAATGTCCTGCTGCGGGCTTTCGCCGGCGCTGAACGCATTTTCGAAGTCATGGATTCAGGACCGGAAACCGGCGACGGATCGGATGCGGTACCACTGCCACGAATGGAGGGGCGGGTTGCGTTCCGGGACGTGTTCTTCGGTTACGACCGTGGAAAGCCCATACTGAAGGGTATAGATCTTGTCGTGAAACCGGGAGAGATGATCGGGCTCGTGGGGAAATCCGGCGCCGGAAAATCCACACTGATCAACCTGATTTGCCGGTTCTACGATCCGGACAGGGGACGCGTGGAAATCGACGGCATCGACATGCGGGAGGTACGCCTGGAAGACCTGAGGTCGCGGATCGGTATGGTTCAGCAGGAGCCATTCCTTTTCGACGGGACGATTGCGGAAAATATCGCGTACGGCAAGCCGAATGCGACGTTCAGTGAAGTCATTCGTGCGGCCACCGCGGCAGAGGCGCACGAATTCATCGTACAAAAGCCGGACGGATACGATATGAAGGTGGGAGAAAAAGGCGGGAATCTGTCGGGTGGCGAAAAGCAGCGTATATCAATCGCACGTGCGATTCTGCACAATCCGCGAATTCTGATTCTGGATGAGGCGACGTCTTCGCTGGATACGCGGACCGAGTGGAAGATCCAGAAGGCGATCTCGCGACTTGTAAAGGGCCGCACGACCTTTGCGATTGCGCACAGGCTTTCAACGCTGCGCAGCGCAGACAAGCTGGTGGTGTTGGACGATGGCAGGGTCGCCGAAGTAGGCACGCATCATGAGTTAATGTCGCGTAAAGGCATCTTCTACCGCCTCGTGAAGAGCCAGCAGGAAACATCGGCGGTGATGGCCGTCGGCGGGGGCAAGGACGAAGCAGGACGGGTGTGAGGATCTGCGAAACCATGAATACGGGAAATAAACACGGATGGAAACCCTCGCCGATCGACGTGACCCATCCGCAGGATGTGGACACCGGCAGGATCAGGCTCTTTCGTGAACCGGCCTGGCATCTGCGCATGACCATCGAAGGCGATCGCTCTTACCTGAGGGTGAAGATCGTTCGAGCGGTCCCGCTGTCGGAGCCGGACCGGTACATCTGCTTCCTCGACGCCAAAGACGAGGTGATATGCATGGTCGAAGACGTCCGTGAACTGCGTGCGGAAGATCAGGCCATCATCCGGGAGGAACTGGCCCGGAGGTACATGACCTCTCGAATTGAGCGAATCCACTCGATCCGCAGCGAATACGGGGTCTCATACTGGGAGGTTACCACGGACCGGGGCCCGCGTGAATTTGTCGTAAAGAACGTGGGAGAAGACGCCAGGTGGCTGGACGAAAAACGCGTGTTGATTC